>NZ_PYHU01000085.1:0-1745 GCF_003989595.1 Alteromonas sp. KS69
AATGAAGTTGCTGAGTATCGCTTGGCGTTTACCACTGAAAACACGGGTGTAGTGGATAATTCTTACCCAACCCTTACAGCTATGACGCCAGCACATAGCTCAACAGGCAATGCGGTTAATGCGCCTATCGAGATGACTTTCAGTGAGCCACTTGATATTAGAAATATTACGTCTAATCATTCAGGTGGTGAGATTCGAATTTATTCGGGGTCAAATTATTACGACGGTTTTTTCTCATTCAATGGTGATGTCGTTACCTTTTGGCCGACCAATCCGTTGCCGCAAAATACGCAAATTACGATTTATTTACGATATATTAAAGACCGCGTTGGAAATTCATATTGTTGCAGAAGTTATTCGTTCACAACGCAAACCTTGTAAGTCGTTTAAGGAAAGACAATGGAAACAAAAAAAAACGGAGTCATAGTAGTAAGTGTCGGTGTCTTAGCTATAGCGGCACTGGGTTACCTGTTTTTCAGCGAAAATAGTGAACATAGCGAAAATCTGCAATCACTTGCTGGTAATGAAAAATTTGATGAACAGTCCATAGATAAGAACAGGGATAGTAATATCGTAAATGTTCCTGTGGAGTATCCTGATTATCGTCCGAAAGTTGCAGAACAAAATGCGAGTGCTAGCACCGAGAAGAACAACGCTAATGTCGATGCTATGCTACAGGAATCTGAAGAGAAGCTTGTTGCAGCTATTACTTCTTTCAACGATGTACTAGATGATCCAACAGCGCAAAGAGAAATAATAGAACAAAACCAGGAAGCACGTGAAGCAAAGAAAAAGGCTATCCTGCAGAAGCTAAAGAATGGAGACTTGTAGCAGTATGAAGTACCTAATACTCTTTTTAAGTATTTTGTTGGGGTATAGTGGTTTCGCTAAAGCAAATGACACAAACGAACTAAACGCAAAAATAATCCCTACCCCAGAGGTTTATAGTGACTTTTTAATAGAGCCTTGGAAACCGAGTGCACCCAGCGTAATTGTGTTTAAAGATCCCAATTGTGGTTATTGCATTCGTGCACTGAAGGCGCTAGATAAATACAAAGACTACAATGTGTTTATGTTTTGGTCTCCGATCTTGGGTGATTACAGTGACAAACGTGTTGCAGCTATTATGGAGTGTGATGATCCGATTAGTCAGGGCGTTTTTGATGACGTTATTACTCGCAAGCCAATTGAATGCAAAAGTTCGGATGCCCTCAACCACGAACATTTTAGGTTGCAACAACTGAATAAAGAAATTGTTCAAAATTACAACCCTCAGTCAGTGCCTTCTTATTATTTCGGCGGGCAAAAAGTATATCTGAGCTCGTTGAAAAAGTTCAAGCAACAACTCACCAATGGTATTACACCAGTACAACTGGATTGGGCACGATATGAAACATTGCGTTTAAAACAGAGTGGAAATCAAGGGTTAGCTAACGCAATCCTATTTGTATCTAATGAGTTGTCTACCAATAAGAGTCTCATTTCTTCACTGGAAAATGACTTTCGTTACAACTGGCATCTTGCGCAGAGTACTTGTGAAAACAAAAATTGTACAAAAGACGAAGAATCAAATCGCTCGGCAGAGCTGAGACTATTAATGGATGTACCAGAAGGTGCTCAAATTGCTTTAGCGATCGATGGTATGGTTATTCAATCAGAACGCATCAACCAATATCTAAGCAATGACTCTATTAATGCGATCAATGTTCTTTAGTTAATCTGTCCTAGTGTGATTACCAAGGGAT
>NZ_PYHU01000013.1:0-208019 GCF_003989595.1 Alteromonas sp. KS69
GGGAAAATCCCTAGAACCCCTTAATGAAGCCACTGCACTTAGCAATGCAAAAAGCAACTTCATGGCAGCAATGAGTCATGAGATACGCACCCCATTAAATGGCATTATAGGTCTGCTAGATTTATGCGAGCATCAAGAAGAGTTTAAAGGGAATGAGCTATTAAAAAGAGTGTCTAAAAGCTCTATCTCACTGTTAAGCCTCATCAATGATGTTTTAGATTTCACTAAGTTTGATGCCAATATGGTACAGCTCTCGCCGTCAGACGTTAATTTGAGAGTACTGTGTGAAGAGCTAATTAACACCTTCTATGGACAGGCAAAGCAGCAAAATGTGGAACTTACGTTGTTTGTCGATCCCGTCATATCTCGAATTGTTAGTGTAGATGAACTTCGCCTTACCCAAGTACTCACAAACCTTATTAGCAATGGTCTGAAGTTTAATCAAAAGCTAAATGCAACACTTCGCCTTGAGGTATTGCAAGATGATTTAACCAACTACATTCACTTCAACGTTATTGATAATGGGATTGGGATAGAGAGTACTAAAGTACATACGATTTTTGATCGCTTCACCCAAGCTAATGATGATATTCACAAAACGTTTGGTGGCACCGGACTTGGGTTAAGCATCTGTCAGAAAATAGTACAGTTAATGGGTGGCGGTATCTATGTAGACAGTGAGCTAGGCAAAGGCTCTACCTTTGTGGTGCAACTACCATTAGAAGCCTGCTCTGCGCCGGAAATAGAGCTAGCGCCAGCAAATTTAGACACGTTCACTTTTGAAACTAACAGCGCGGTATTTTTTAACGACCTCAATCGCTATGCACAGCGATTCCACTTTAAGGCCATCTTAACAGACGCCTTACCCAGTAACGCATTGCCAAACCACTTCTACTTACTGGATGCATCTAGCGGCTGTGAAACCGAAGTAATTAATATTGAACAGGCATTGCAAGATAACAGGCCTCCTATCCCTGTGCATCAAATCGCGCTGCTCGTGGATAATGTGAATATGCATGCCCAGCTAACTATTAAGCAAATTCATCTCGCTCCACTCAAGTTAGCCGAATTGTTAAGCCTAGCAGCACCACACTGCCCTTCCTTGTCGGCTACTGCTGCAAGTATGTCACCCAAAAACATTTCCGACCGATTGCGAATTTTAGTAGTAGAGGACAACCCAGATAATATTTACGTGCTCAAAAAACAGTTTGATGCGCTGAACATTAAAGCAAGCTTTGCAATGTCTGCTGAAGAAGCGATTATTTTCTTCGAACAACAGCCGTTCAATGTGGTTATTAGCGATTACCAGATGCCCGTCATTACTGGTGGAGAACTGATTGGTATTTTGCGATGTTTAGAAGAAAGTGAACAGCGACCCAAGTCTACCATGCTAATCCTTACCGCCGACAATTCTAAGCAGTGTCAGGCTCACTGTAACGAGGTGGGTGTCGATAGAATCTTAATGAAGCCCTTAACCTTGCAAACCCTAGCAGATTTAATTAGCCGTCTTAACAGCGAACAATCCGCCCTGACTTCCTCTGTGGAAACCGTCACAGATGAACACGATGCGGAAAATCTCCTCTTTGAAGCGGACTTTTTTGATGACAGTAGTGAGGTTAATAGTAAGGTTGATTCTACGCGTGTTTTTGATATTGCAGCACTCACCGAAATTGTTGGCGATATTAGCCCACAAGAGGAGTACGACTATTTATGCGGGTTTGAACAAAGCCTGAGTAAAGACTTGCCTCTTATGCTTGATGTAGTGGATGTTGAAGACTGGCAAACCCTCTCGAAGTTTGCTCACAGATTGAAAAGTAGTGCCAGAATTGTTGGTGCTTATCATTTAAGCCAGAAGTGCGAAACGGTGGAACATATAGGGCGTCAAATTCCCGCAGAACCACTCATATTGTTAGATTGGGAAGAAATGAAACTCGCTATTGAAGAACTCATTACCCATATAAGGAAGTATTTGGAAAATCATGACTCAACCCAGTGAAGCACAAATTGTACTCTACATTACAGAGCCGCAAAGTGACGAAATCGTTCTTGAGGTTATTAAGAAGCATTTTGATGACTACGTTACCTGTGATTCTTTAAGAGACTTATGCAAGCTATTAATTGATTCTAAGCCCAAAGTGCTTTTGCTGACAGGCGACTCATTAGAGAAAAGCTTGTTTACTTATTACCGCACACTGGAAGCACTAAAATCATACCATCTATGCAACCACAAGATAGTTAGTTTAATACCTCGTCAGTTTGAAAGAGAAGCTTATGAAGCCCATGCGGCGGGGATTATCGATGATTACATGATTGCCCGGCCGGTTTATGAACTACATCGCATTATATTAATTTGCGAACATTTATTCAGCGAACTAGGGGTGCATGTTCAAGATAAAGAGATGCTGGCTCAACAAACCTACTTTAGCAAAATCGATCATTTTGATGACAAAATAAAGCAGGCTTTAAAACAAGGCCTAGACTACAAAAATCAATTACAGTTAGAGTTTGAAAGCTCTATTGTAGAAATTGAAAACGCATTAGAACGCGCAGTAACACGGGTAGAAATGGAGCAGTCCGTAGATCTTGATATTGCCAAGTTACAAGAGACCCTATCTAAAATAAAGTCAGACCAAATTCGCCCAGAGCTAATTAAACTGCAAGCAAGGGCAATTAGCTTATTAGAAAAAACCCTTGATTTAAAAACCGCAGAATTAACGTCAAATACTAACGCTGAAGAAGCAACGACAGGTGCGAGCACTGAAACAAGCGCAGACGAAAAAGACAAGGGCTATGTCTTTAACCGACTATACAACCAAGATATCGACCCTGAAAAAATACTGGCAAAAAAGAACGACGTGCCCTCTATTCTTGTGGTTGAGGATGACATTATTAGCCTTCAATTAACTAAGCGATTGATTGATAAATATAAGATGCATTGCGATACCGTTACCACAGGCAGGCAAGCCTTCGCTTCTTTGACCGCCAAAAAGTACGACCTTGTGCTGATGGATGTGAATTTACCAGACACTAATGGCATCTACATTGTAGGCCAGGCTAACTCGGAGCAAAGCCTAAATGCTGACACACCGATTATTATGTTGTCGGGGGATAAACATAAAGCCACGGTGACTAAAGCGATGCAAAAGGGAGCTAAGGGTTACATTATTAAGCCCCTGCAAAAAAGCTCGTTTGATAGGTTAATTGAAAAATATATCCCTAAGGCTTAAACAAACACTTAGGTAGTTATTCACCGTTTTATTTGAAAAAAGGCTGTATGGGGAACCCTGACGGGAACCCCGTTACATTAGAATAGGTTTGGCAGAGTAGGTCTGGCCCTGCTACTTTTTTGCAGCTTTAATTTTATTCTTCGCTACTGCGAATTCGAAAAACGTTCTTATATCAAGTTCGTAAATACGCTGCCAGTAGGTCTCTGCAAGTTCAGCGTTGTCGTTTTCTATGTGGTTTAGCGCTGCAATGAATAGGGCTTCAGACTGTTCGCAGCGATCACTCGCCAGTGCCATCAATTGCGTTTCATCAATACTGCCTTTGGCAAAGTTAAGCATCCCTTTTTGCCAATCATCCAATTCAAGTTTCTCAGAGGCAAAGTTTAATAGCTCACGACTTTCTTGGCTATTACCCTGCATTCTATAGCCATACGCACCATAAAGTACCCCATAGATTCGAGCCTCGTCAGCTTGACTATAACGACTAGCAAGATTAGCTACTTTATCCCAATTTCCCGCCGCAATATTTGCGTAAATTTGGGTAAGTAAAATCTCTGCTTTGCTATCAACATCAGTTATCTCATAGTCGATGACTTTATCGATTTTGGTATCCCATAAATACATTTCATTTAAATAACTCTGATAGCTAGGATCTAATTTAGCCGCTTTTTGTGCGGTATAGACGGCCAACGTGGTTTTATTACTAATACGGAATAATTCCGCGAGTAAATTAAAATGAAATGGATCATTAGGAAAAGACTGCGTCAGAAGACGGCTTTCGGTAATGATATCGTCTAATGGTTTATAAGTGCCCGTATCACACATATTATTAAGTGCGTATTCCGTTTGATAAAGCACCCAGTCCGACTTTGCATCAGGATTACTATCATCTCGCTTGCGCGCCGCCTCTACAATGTATAACGCTAATTCAACCTGATCCTGATTATAATAATAATAAGCTAACTCTAAAGCCCCATTCATAAAAAATGGATTGTCACGAACCGTTTGTTTTAACGCCGCTAACATTTTTTCGTCTTGGGGTTGCTCGAGTAAGTAAGAGACATACACCGGCGGTGCAATATCTAACGTACTCAAAAACGGGTGCTGATTATAAAAACCTTGCCACTTTTGTTCGTCGTATTCTTGCTCTACAAATGCTAATTGCAAATTCAACCGGTAATAGTGAAAAGCAAAATACCGATCGTTAGGCGCTTGTTTTATGCCTTGTTGCAAATTGCTTTGCAGCTTATTCAATAAGTCATAATCCGGCTCTCGCTCAAACGCCTTTAGCTGGTACTCAACTAAATTGCGCAATGCCTGCGAATCGTTAGGATAATTCTTAACCTGCTGCTCTAAACCAACGAGTTCAGACGAGGCATTTACATTTTGGGTTGAAGTAGACTCACAGCCGCTCAGTAATATCGCACCAGCAAGTAGTACAATTCGGTAAAACATCATCTAATAATCCTTTATGTACTAATACTGATAGCCAAGCGATTCAGCACGCTCGAACGCCGCTTCAGACAGCGCGTCTTTGCCATTAAAACCATGCACAATACCCAGTAAAAACTGCACTTCCCCATTATCTTTGTTGCCATTAGCAAGTTCGGTAACATATTCCAACGCCTCGTCAAAGCGCCCACTATCAAGTAAGGCTCGCGAGTGCGCTATTTGCTCTTCTATCGATAACGCTTCGTGGCTTTGCGGTGATGTTGCCACCACCTTGTCATAGACGAACATACTCTCGCTGCCTTTTTGAAAGGCATCAATAGCATTAAAAAAGGCCGCATATTCTTCAACCGGTATGGTTTGCGCATACAGTACAAACTTTGAGGTACTTGTTACCTCGTTGTCACTAGGCTGCGCAGTATGTGTAATTTCAAAAAATGGGTTTTGATAATTACTGGCAGGCCCATTTTGCACTAGTTCTGCATCTGACCAAGGGGCTGGATAAGTAATAGAAAGTTCTACCGTAATGGGTATTTGTATATAAAGGTCTTGGTCGCGCTCAGATACAGGTTCCATGATGGAAAAACCGGTAAAGACTTTTAAAATTTGCGCATAATTCATGCTGTAATGAAAACGAGAAATGTCTTCAGTAATAGAGAGTAAATCTACAAAATCTCCCTCTATTTCAAAAGGTGTAGCCGAGTCTGCGGGATCCGTTGCGGTAAACGACGTTACTCGATTATCGTGAACAAATGGCGACAGAAGTTGCTCTACTACAGCGCGCTTTTCTGGCGAAAATTGATAGTAACTACGAAGGTTCGTTTCTACCTGACCGTCAAAACTCATCTTTACTGATGCGTCTAATGCAGAATCATTCAGCGAATAATCAACCGCCACTTTTGCCACATTCTCTTCAGGTTGAACATGGGGAACCTCTACTAGTTCACCCGCGCTGCCCGTTACCACAAATGTACGTTTGCCCCCAAGCATGGCACTTAACCCCGGGAAAGTGCCCGTTTGGCCACTGGTATCTAGCCAATAACTACCTTCATCCGTGGTAACGTAAGTGATCATATGGTTAAAGTTAAGTGCTGGTAAATCGTCAAATACAACACTTCCATTGTAGGTATTTACGAGTGCTGGTGATGCTTTTATACCGGCTTCGTTGAGTAGCGCCACAATAAGAGTTGTTTGGTCTTTACAGTCACCATAGGCGTTCTGCAGCACTTCTTGCGCAGTATGAGGCTGATAGCCCCCACGATTAACATGTGCACCTATATAACGAACATTTTTTTGCATGTAATCAAACACCGCTTTTACTTTATCGGTCTGGGTGTCCTGCTCACTAAACAGTTCATTCGCTAACGCGGTAACTTTATCTGCTGGCATCAAGCTTGGCTTGAATAAGTCCCAGTACCAATCATCTACTGTTTTCCAATTGTTCATCGTAGAGACGTAAACAAGAGGTAAGGTTTCATCGATAGGCGGCATGCCAGACTCAATTTCTATGCCTTCTAGCTTATCCATTTTCCACACGTATTGCGTTGTGCTTCCACTTTTCGTCACAAGCGGAGACAAATCCGTGTTTCGATTTTCGATATATAAATCAACGGTGTTTGGAATAGTGAGTGTGGTTAACGAGGACAGAATAGGATCGATTCTCACCCAGTTTTTCAGCGGTAAAAACTTTACGTGATTAAAGCGAATGCCTGTGAACCATTCACCATCGATAATCGCTTTCGTCTGCTTTTCGTTAATTTGGTACTCGATAATATTACCGACTTTTAACTGAGGCACAGCGAACTCAATACGCTTCATATCATCAAGGTAATCGTCATTATTAGCCGACACTTCAGAGATAGCATCATCTTGCATATTGAAAATTTGACCGTCGGCAGCAATTACCCGAGCAAAATCGATACTGCTAGTGTGATAATAAGCATTGAACGAGTTAACCAATTTTGAATAGTCAGATACCGCCTCTTCGCTTGCAATATAGATAGCACGGTAATATTTGGTGGACTCTAAACGTTGCTCGTCGACCGTAATTTCGGTTCTGCGACTGAGTATTACCGCCCCCCTGTCTGCATATTCTGTAGCGTCCGTTTTGAGTGCTAATAAAGTCTCGGCATCGGGACCTATACTCGTCGTTTCTGCACTTGCGTTAGTTATCGATAAGAAACTCAAAAAGATAACGAACACTCGGATATATACTGCCATCCCATTCTTCCTTGTTGATACAAATTCCAACCAAACGCGTGCGTTCAACTGTTTATTTTTTAAGTTATGCTGCCGTATCTTGCGTTAATTGTCGATAAGAGATTTCTTATATCAGTGCCCCTTTAAATTTGTCTGATACATATCGCGCTTCACAACGAGCTAATTAGCTACTAATCAATTAATTTTGAACAAAAAAAAGCCCTTAATATAAGGGCTTAGTATCTATTTTTTTGATTTACAAAAAAGCTTTATCAGAACCTAGAACGGAATGTCGTCATCAAAATCAAAGTCTGGCTCAGCCATTGGAGGCTGCTTAGGCTGTGACTGACCGCCACCTTGGTTAGGTGCTGGCTGTTGATAGCCGCCCTGGTTTTGACCACCTTGATTTTGGCCGCCTTGTTGCTGATAACCGCCTTGGCTTTGACCACCTTGTTGCTGGTATCCACCTTGCTGGTTATTCTGAGGGCGTTGATAACCGCCACCCGCATTACCACCGCCACCTTCACCACCGCGACCACCAAGCATTTGCATTTGGTCTACAATGATTTCTGTAGTGTAACGGTCTTGGCCTGACTGATCTTGCCACTTACGCGTTTGCAATTTACCTTCAACGTAAATTTGAGAACCCTTTTTCAGGTATTCTCCGGCAATTTCTGCTAAGCGACGGTACATAGTAAGGCGGTGCCACTCAGTGCGTTCCTGCATTTGGCCTTGCGGATCTTTCCAGCTTTCGCTGGTAGCCAAGCTTAGGTTCGCAACGGCGTTACCGTTAGGCATGTATCGTACTTCAGGATCATTACCTAGATTTCCCACAAGTATGACCTTGTTAACGCCTTTCGTTGCCATTGGTGTCTCCTGTAACGTATTTAGTGCCTTGCTGCTCTATCACTTTGTGACAACAACAAGTGCGAAAGTTTCATCGATATTAGCCGGTTAGTATATCTTATTTTGAACGGGAGAAATTAAGTTTTTTCTCTCCCGTGTGCTTTCAAATTTGAACGCTATCAAAATATTCATCGCTTGTCGGCTGAACTTTCGCATGGTTTTATCGGGCGCTTGATAGCTTAAGCGCCCAAACCATTACCATTTACTTTCTAACTCCACCGGCTCTTTATTGTCAGCAGCGCTTTACCACCAAGCGCCGTAGAAGGCGATAAGCAAACACACTACGGCGAACGCGGCAATATTAAACCCTTTCGTTGTAGCGAATTCGACCTCATCTAAATCTACCGCATTTTCATGTACACCTTTTTTCTCTGCAAGCGACACGATAATAGCCACAGAAACACAAAGTAAGAACACAATTCCAACGCGGTCGATAAACGGCAGTTCAGGCCAGAATTGACGGAATACAATACTAAGTACAAAGGAACCTAGTGCCGCACACAGTCCACCGGTTGCAGTGGTCTTCTTCCAGAACATGCCCAATACAAACAAGGCGCAAATACCTGGCGTAAAGAAGCCTGTAAACTCTTGGATATATTGAAAGGCTTGGTCGAAATTACCCAACAATGGTTTGGCCGTGATCATGGCAATAATCAGTGAGACAAAGCTCACTATACGCCCTACTTTCACATAGTGATGTTGGCTTTCATTTGGGCGTTTGTCTTTGTATAAATCCATAGTGAAAATGGTCGATACACTGTTGGTCATCGAGGCTAACGACGACACAATAGCTGCTACTAACGCGGCAAAAATAACCCCTTTCAACCCTACTGGCATCATGCTCATAAGTGATGGGTAGGCTTGATCAGGCTTTGAAAGCTCCGGCACTAATAGCACTGCCGCAATGCCTGGTAACACTACAATCAGTGGCATTAACAGTTTAAGGAATGCCGCAAACGCTATCCCTTTTTGGGCTTCTTGTAGGCTTTTCGCCGCCAATGTGCGCTGAATAATGTATTGGTTAAAGCCCCAATATGAGAGGTTCATTATCCACATACCGCCAATGAGTACGGAAATGCCCGGCAAGTCCATATAATGCGGATTATCTTTCGATAAAATCATATCGAATTTTTCAGGTAACTGGTTGCTAAGGTCGATAAAACCTTGAATGGGGCCATTACCGCCACTGATTAAATTAAGCGCGGTGTAAGACAAAAACAGGCCGCCGAATATTAACAATACCACTTGAATAATGTCGGTAAGTGCCACAGCTTTTAGCCCGCCGTATAATGAATAAGCCAGCGAGAAAGCACCTAGGAATATCATGCCGTAAACCATATCCACACCAGCAATGGTGTTAATGGCTAAAGCGCCTAACCACAATACCGCGGTTAAGTTTACAAATACGTAAACACCCAACCAAAATACTGCCATGACTTTACGCACTCGATGGTCGTAACGCTGCTCTAAGAACTGCGGCATGGTATATATTTTGTGCTTTAAAAAAATAGGTAAAAAGTATTTCCCCACAATGATAAGTGTAATAGCTGCCATCCACTCATAAGAAGCGATAGCTAAACCTAGTTGATAGCCAGAGCCTGACATACCAATAATTTGTTCTGCCGATATATTTGCTGCAATCAGCGAGGCCCCTATTGCCCACCACGGCAAGCTAGAGCCTGCTAAGAAGTAGTCGTTCGTATCTTTTTCGTGTCCCTGCTTTTCCCTTGATACCCACCATGCGATGCCGATAAGCGCCACCACATAGATCACAAACACTGTGATATCTAACGATGCTAATTTCATAGTTTTTCCCAACGATTATTTTAGTTTTGCGGTGCGAATTTTCTCGATGCAGGGTCGATGAAGGCTATTGGTTTTATTATTATTGTAAAAGTTAAAGTCCACACCATGACTTTCTTTATGACTTTGCCCAAAAGCGCATCATTAATATCACATTTCATTAACTTAGATGAACAAGAATTGTAAATTTAAGGCAAAAAAAAGCGTTGTTTTGAAATTCAAAACAACGCAAGGGGCACAATTAATTGTTAACGGGAATCTTGTGTATTACATATAATGTTTAAGCAAATGCACCTTGAGTGGCAGTGCATACATATATATCAGCTTTGTAGCCAGTCTCGTCAAAGTACTTATCAGCAACCACTTGCTTAACCGCATCGACAGAATCAGTTGGAACTAACGCCACGACGCAGCCACCAAAACCACCGCCCGTCATGCGAACGCCACCGGTTTCACCTAATACTTCACCAATAATTTCAACAAGGTAGTCAATGGGCGGTACGGTAATTTCAAAGTCGTCGCGCATAGAAACATGCGACTCTGCCATCGCCTCACTCACCGTAGTGATATCACCTACCTTCAACGCTTCACTTGCACTTAATGTACGCGCATTTTCAGTAATAATATGACGGGCCCGGCGATAAACCACTTCAGGCATATGGGGCTTAGCGGTTTCCAGCATTTCTATCGTTGCTTCACGTAACGACGGAACGCTTAATAACGACGCGCCTTGCTCACACTGTTCACGACGCAAATTGTATTCGCTGTCTACCAAACCGCGTTTTACATTTGAGTTAATGATCACAATCTGATGTGATGATGGCAGTGGAGAATGTTCAATCGCCAGTGATTGGCAATCAAGCAACATTGCACTTCCTTCGTGCCCCATTGCCGATACCAATTGATCCATAATGCCGCACGAACAACCCACAAAGGTGTTTTCAGCTTTCTGACCAAGTAAGGCCGCTTGAACACCGTCTAGCGGTAATTCATATAGTGCGCTAAGGGCTTTCAAAATAGCGATTTCAAAAGAAGCAGATGAGCTTAAACCCGCGCCTTGTGGCACGTTGCCTGTAACAACAAGATTAGCACCAGAAAAATCAGGTAAGGCATCCTTAAGCACTTTAACTACGCCACGCACATAATTCGCCCAGCCTTGATTGTCGTCATACTGAATATCGTTAAGTGAAAACTGATTTTGCTGATTTTCATAATCAAGCGCTGTCACTACAATATCGTTGTCATCACGTTTGGATGCAGCAACCCACGTACCAAAGTTAATGGCGGCTGGAAACACAAATCCTTCGTTGTAGTCGGTATGCTCACCGATTAGGTTCACTCGACCTGGCGCGTGGGCAATAAGCGTAGGCTCTGTGCCGAAACAACGTGTAAATTCTGATGAAAGTAACTGGTTATCCATTGGTGTTCTCGCGTTTCTTATAGTGCACTACAGGCAGTGCTTTTAATCGGTCTGCAGCTTGCTCGGGCGTAAGATCGCGCTGAGCTTCAGCCATCATTTCGTAGCCAACCATAAATTTACGTACACTTGCTGAGCGTAAAAGTGGCGGGAAGAAATGGGCGTGTACAGTCCATTCTGGGTGCGTTTCGTTATCGAACGGCGCACTATGCCAGCCCATTGAATAAGGGAATGATGTTTCAAATAAATTGTCGTAGCGACTGGTAATATCACCAATAATTTGCGCCAACGAGTAAGATTGCGCATCGGTTATTTTATCTAATGACTGTACGTTAAAGCGCGGAAGCAATAAGGTTTCAAAAGGCCAAGCTGCCCAGTATGGTACTACTACAACCCAGTCATCGTTTTGACAAACTACTCGCTCTTGCTTTTCCACTTCTTGTTCGGCGTAATCGAGCAACATAGGGCGTTGGTTTTCTGCATAGTATTGACCTAGTTGAACCAGCTTTTTAGCTGGGTCTGAAGGTAAATGCTGCTGCGCCCAAACTTGCCCGTGAGGATGCGGGTTTGAACACCCCATTGCAGAGCCCTTATTTTCAAAAACCTGAACCCAGGTAAACTCTTCGCCCAGTTCTTTGGTTTGTGCTTTCCAACAATTCACCACATCGGCACGTTCATCGTCGGTAAGCTCCGGCAACGTTTTGCTGTGATCGGGAGAGAAGCAGATAACACGGCTGCAACCTTGCTCGGTTTCAAACTGGAACAACCCACTTTTTTCACTGGCTTGTTCTGTATCTTTTTTCAATGCGGCAAAGTCATTTTCAAAAACGAATGTGCCCGTGTAGCTTGGGTTCACTTCACCGTTTACCCGCGTATTTCCTGGGCATAAGTAGCAAGTGGGATCGTATGAGGGCTTTTGCTCGTTCGAAGGCTCTTCAGATTGTCCTTGCCAAGGGCGCTTAGCGCGATGTGGCGACACTAAAACCCATTCACCTAGTAGTGGGTTATAACGGCGATGTGGGTCGTCAGTTGGGTCGAAGGGCTTTCCCATAATTTCTCTCACTATTTATTTGGCTTTCGTTGAAATTTTGCCACACCGTCACCAAACAAATTTTGTGTGAATGGGTGTAATCAAACCAAAAGGTTAAACGTTTACCCTCAATGATATATTAAGGGCTCGCGATTATCAATTATCGAATAAAGATAATACATTGTTAAATAAATTAACAATTAAAGTGTACTCTCTATTCGTTTAAATCAGCTTAAATTGATACCGAATTTCAGCGGTAAAAGGTTTATCGGGATAAATAATGCAATCAGGAAACTGTGGCTTATTCGGTGCATCGGGGAAGTGCTGAGGCTCTAAACATAATGCGCCAAGCTGACTGTCAGTTTGTAGACTTCCAGTGTAAAACTGAATACCCGGTAAGTCGGTATATAAATCCATTTGTAGGTGTGTATCTTCAGCAAAAACTTGGGCCTGAGGTTTTCCAGCAACCGATTCATTTAATACGAAGTTATGATCGTACCCACCCACTAGATTATACAAATCATGTGATTTCACACTGTTTTCGTTCACCCGCGTTAGTTCACTAAAGTCGAACGGCGTGTCTGTAACCTCTACAAGGCTGCCTGTTGGCAACAAGGTATTGTCTGCATCGGTAACTTTCTTTGCGTCAATTTGCACGAAGGTGCTTCCCACTGTCTTATCTTTACTTAACGTAAAATAAGCATGTTGGGTGAGACTGAAAGGGGTCGCTTTGTCTGTGGTAGCATTTAATGACAACGATAACGTATTAGCATCATCTAAGGTATAAATAGCCTCAACGTTTACGTTGCCAGGAAAACCTCCCTCGCCATCGGGGCTACTTAAGCTTAAAGACAACGAAACACTGTCAGCATGCGTTTCTGCTTTAGCCTTCCACATCTTTTTATGGAAACCAGGAATGCCGCCGTGCAAGTTATGTTCACCGCCATTTTTATCTAGATGATACTCCGTACCTTCTAACGTGAACGTTCCATGCCCAATACGGTTGGCAAAACGCCCGACTATTGCATTTCTATAACTGGGGTCGTCCACATAGCCATCAATGGTTGAATAAGACTGCACGCAAGCATGAAGCTTACCTTGGTCATCTGGCACATTTAATTCGTGAATTATGCCGCCATAATTCAAAATTTTTGCCTGCATACCCTGTGAATTACTTAACGTGTAAAGGGTGACATTCTCACCATCAACGACACCAAAATCAGACGCTTCAACTTTCATAACAATGCATTAACCTTTTTTGCAAGAAATGAAGATTACCATTTTTAATTAATAGGCTGGCACGACCTCAACAGCATGGAGGGTATACGTTTTCTTATTCTGTTTATAGTGCTATTTGGTAGAACATTTTTATGTTTTTTTGTAAATATACTGTACGCTGTATGCCATAACAGAGGATAGTTGCAGCCAATACGGCTAAATTGAGTAGCAAAAATGCTTACTGGCCTACCTAAACTGCGAGTCTTCACTTCTATAACCTAAATATTAATTGCTAATTTATCTGTATGGCTACGATTAAAGACATTGCTCAGGCTGCAGGTGTATCGCTTGCAACCGTTTCACGCGTTATAAATAACGGCCCTAAAGTTGGCAAAGATACCCGCCAGCGGGTAAAACTCATCATGGAAGAAATGGGTTATAGACCCAACGCAAACGCCAGAGCTTTGGTGACTAAGCGAAGTGCATCGCTAGGTGTAGTGTTAGCTGAACTTCATGACCCTTTCTTCGCTATGCTTGCCCATGGCGTTGAAACCGTCACTCGTAAGAATAACGTTCAAATTCTATTAAGTGCGGGCTCGATAGAAAAAGAAACCGAATTACGAGCTATCGAAATTCTACTAGAACACCGCGTAGAAGCCATGGTGGTTCACAGTAAAGCTTTAGATGACAAAACCCTTATCGACTTTGCTAAACAAGTACCAGGTTTTGTATTAATTAACCGCTACATTCCTGAAATTGCTAATCGTTGTGTTTGGTTAGATAACGTCACCGGCGGGCGCTTGATGGCTGAACATGCTATCAATCAAGGTCATAAAAAGCTGGCGGTAATAAGTAGCCAATATCGTATTGATGATCCTAACCACAGATTAGAAGGCATCGTAAACGCTGTCGAAGCAGCCAAGCTTTCCTTACCTGAAAGCATGATTGAGTATGCGACCCCAGATCAAGAAGGTGGTGAATTAGCCATACAGAACTTACTCGCTACTGGCGCTGAATTTACTGCGGTGCTTGCCTATAACGATGCAATGGCCTCTGGGGCAATGACCATGTTACAAGACCATGGCATTGCCGTACCCGAGCAAGTGTCGGTGATGGGCTATGATGATGTGTTGTTAGCTAAATATTGTCGCCCTAAATTGACAACCTTACGTTACCCCATAGAAATGATGGCAGCAAAAGCGGCAGAACTTGCATTGAAATACGCTGCAGGGGCAAAACCTGAAGAAGGCCTAACCTTTAAATACACGCCCACTATCGTTAAACGTGACTCGGTTGTACGGGTCTAGCACGCTGTTTTCTTGACTTTGTATGTGGTTAGGTTCTTACCTTTATAAATAGGTAAAAATTATGAAGGTAAGACACTACCTGTTAGAAAATTTCATGGATGATAGATCTTGACAACTTACTGAGCTTGATCTGTTAACGAAAATATTTATCCCCAATCCCCTGCTACTAGCGATCCTTACACCGCTAAAGATCTACTTATCAACCGATCTAAAATAAACTTGCTACAGCCCTTGATTTAATTGAGCTAACGTGATCTGACCAGTTAGTCTAGGAATATCACGATCTTGTCGTAGATTTATAAACTTAGGGAGTTACCAACAACTTGATCCACACTTTATCCACAGGTCTGAAAGTGTGATAAACCTTGATTCTACGGGCTTATATGGCTGATGAACCTTTGATATTCTTCTATCGCGAAGTCGTGTTTCAGTGTGGCGTTATGGGTAGCCCCGGGTACCACGCTAATGTACTTTGCATCACTCGCGGCAGTCGCTAATAACTGCTTGCTGATTTCAAATGGGGTGATGACGTCTTTCTCGCCTACCAATAACCAAAGTGGGCCTTCGTAATGTCGCAAAATAGGCGCTATTTGCATTAGGTGTACTTCAGGGTGAAGTTTCATGCTGGTTAGTGAATTAGAAAACCCGGGCACCATATTGGCAATAAGATCGGATATGTCGTTAAACGCCCCATCGAGCACTAGCCCGCCAATAGGTTTGTTGGCCGCCACATAGCTAGCAAAATAACTGCCTACGCCTCGGCCATGCACAATAGTGGGTAGTGACTTATCGAAAATACCCTCGGCGTAATCGAATACGGTCAATGCGTCGGCTTTAATTGCATTAATGCTAAGCTTTTCAGATTTATCACTGGCACCCACACCTTGATAATCCATCCAAAGAATATTCGCTGGAATCTTGCCTAAGCGATGCAATACGCTGTTGTTTTCACTCACCGGCATACGGTTATCGGCGTAAAAAACAATATTCACTACAGGCTCAGCATACGACACCGCTACCCCCCTTAAGGTGAGGCCTTGATCATTATCAATTTCTACGCGAGTAATCCCAGCCGAAGTTTGGTCTTGCTCGATGGCGGCATGTAACTTTGTGGTAGTCAGTGGTTTTATTTGGTTGTCTTGATGAAAAAAAGCGCTTGGGGTTACATTAATCGCGCAGGCGATCAAGCCTAATGACATAACAGCCACAGTGAATATTTTTGAAAATGTCATATCACAATCCTTGTTGGCTACGTGTTTGGTTATACCAATGAATTTACTATCTTACCGTCTTTTACCATAACACATGTCATCCCTGCATCTAGCGCTGCCCGTTGACCCATTTCAGTATCTTCAAATACTACACAATCTTCTGGCGCAACATGCATTGCTTCTGCAGCCATTAGGAAGGTTTCTGGGTGGGGTTTGCCGTTTTTGACATCATCGGCGGTGACCAATACTTTCAATTGATCAATAATATTATGATGGCTTAATAACCACTCAGCATGTTGTCTGTCAGAGCCGGTGCCCACAGAAATTGGATGACTTTTAATGTAATGATTAAATACGGCGAGGGTATCTGGAATTAACATAGGGATATCAGGTAACTTTTCTGAGGCACGCTTTTTAAAACCTGCCACTTCTTCGACATCGTTTTGTATATTGTATTTAGCATTCAACATCTCGACGGTCTCGAGTGTTGGTACGCCGCCTAAACTGTGGATGTAATCGGCATCAAAAGGGTAGCCGAATACTTCACAAGTCACTTGCCACGCATTGATATGCCTACCCATTGAATCGACTAAGGTGCCATCCATATCAAATATAATGCCTTTAAAAGACGATAAATCTATCACGGTCGCACTCCTACGTTCGTTATTCTAGGCAATGAAAGCCAATGTGTTTTCTACTAAGCGCTATCAATTACCGCTCTCGCTTGGGTAGCATCGAAATCTCTATTTACTTTTAAATATACCGTGCCATTTTGACTATTTAAAGTCACCTCTAAAACACCTGGAACCAAAGCAATATTTTTCTCTAACGCGTCTTGCTGATGTTCAGTAAAGCTACCGTTCATCATGACACGCTTAACGCGGCTTACTTCCTTTAGCCCCCAAATAATATACAGCCAAACCAATGTGCTTAACGCCCCAACCATATAGGCGATATCAGGCGTCCAAATATCGGTCACAAAGCCAGATAACATGCCACCTAAGAATGCGCCGAAGAACTGGAAACTAGCATAAATTCCCATGGCAGTGCCTTTTTGACCTGCTGGCGCAATACTCGAAACAAGAGAGGGAAAGTTGGCTTCTAAATAGTTAAAACCAGTGAAAAACAGTACAACAGCTGCCGTAGTTACCCACCAGCTATGGTCTTTCATGGCAAGGGCTGCAAACGCGCTGCCCATCAGCACCACGGCGAAAAATAGAAAGGATTTCGGTGTGCGCCCCCGGGCCATCCCCATCATTATGACTAGCCCCACCACGGAAATACCTAATACCGGTAAATACACGGTCCAATGGGTATCAAGGGCCATATCGAAATGCAGTAACGTTAAGGGCAGTTGTACAAATAACAAAGTGATAAGCATGTGCAAAATAAGCACACTGACGTTCAAGCGCCAAAGCTGTGAAGAGAACACCAAGCGTTTAAGTTGACCTTTTTGCGGTAGCGTATCGCCGCTACTGAGTATTTCACCGTTTGGCACAACCCATTGCACTAGAGGCATACAAACAATAGCTAACACACCGGTAATAGCGAAAATACCCGCCAAGCCCCAATTATTCGCAATGAGTGGCCCTAACAACACAGCCATGTAAAAAGAAAAACCAATAGCAATGCCGATGACTGCCAGTACTTTTGCCCTTTGGCTTTCACGGCTAACGTCAGTGGCTAATGCCATAATCGCACCGGCGATGGCGCCTGCTCCTTGTAATATTCGACCTACAATAAGCCATGCCATAGTGTCGGCGTTGGCCGCCACGAAACTCCCGAACGCAAATACAGCCAAGCCGAACAAAATGACCGGCTTGCGCCCCCATTTGTCAGACATCATCCCCATTGGAATTTGCAAAGCAGCCTGTGTTAAACCGTATCCACCCACCGCTAACCCCACCATTAAAGGTGAGTAGTCTGAATAATCCATAGCAGCGACGGCTAATACCGGCATCACCATAAATAATCCCAGCATGCGTAATACATAAACCGATGCTAGCGCTAGCGAGGCGCGCAATTCCAAAGCGTTCAAAGCTGTACCGTTCCTCTAAATCAGTCTGACAGATAGTGTGGGCGCGAAGTGTAGCATATATTGATAAGCTGCCCACGTTCACAATAATCGATTAATGTAATCTTAAGTTGATCTCATTGATAGCCAATCAGTATAACTTGATCATGCAATGCAATATCAATTTGCTTGACGACTATGGCATACTGATTCTTTTTTTCGCACTTAGGCTTCAATGGATAAAATCGAGATACGCGGTGCCCGCACCCACAATTTGAAAAATATCGATTTAACACTGCCACGAGACAAGCTGGTAGTGATAACTGGGCTGTCAGGCTCAGGTAAATCGTCTTTAGCATTCGACACCCTATACGCAGAAGGTCAACGTCGTTACGTTGAATCGTTGTCTGCGTATGCTCGTCAGTTTTTATCTATGATGGAAAAACCTGATGTTGATCATATAGAGGGTTTGTCACCGGCTATATCCATTGAGCAAAAGTCAACGTCACATAACCCACGTTCAACCGTGGGGACTATTACTGAGATTTACGATTACCTTCGTTTAATGTTCGCCCGTGTTGGCACGCCACGATGCCCTGACCACGATGTGCCGCTAGACGCACAAACCGTGAGCCAAATGGTAGATAAGGTGCTGGCAATGCCAGAAAGCAGCAAATTAATGCTGCTGGCGCCTATCGTGAAAGAACGTAAAGGTGAACATTTAAAAACCCTGCAGAATTTGTCTGCCCAAGGTTTTATTCGTGCACGAATAGATGGCGATGTATGTGACCTGTCCGATCCACCGCCATTAGACTTACACAAAAAGCATACTATCGAAGTGGTAGTGGACCGCTTTAAAGTGCGTGACGACCTAGCGCTACGCTTATCAGAATCGTTTGAAACCGCATTAGCGTTGGCTGGCGGGAATGCGCTTGTAGCCGACATGGACAACAGCGATGCTGAAGAAATTGTATTTTCAGCTAACTTCGCCTGCCCGCACTGTGGTTACAGTATTAGTGAATTAGAGCCTAGATTGTTCTCGTTCAACAACCCTGCTGGAGCGTGCCCAACCTGTGATGGTTTAGGCACAAGACAGTTTTTCGACCCAACACGTGTGGTGGGTAACGACGAGTTAAGCCTTGCAGGCGGCGCGGTTCGTGGTTGGGACAAACGTAGCTATTACTATTTCCAAATGTTGCAATCGGTTGCCGACCACTATGAATTCGACCTTACTGGCCCCTTTGGCGAGTTAGACGAAAAGCACAAAGACATTGTGTTGTATGGTTCTAAAGGTAAGTCGTTAGCGTTTAAATACATTAACGAACGCGGCGATGTGATGGAGCGTAAGCACCCGTTTGAAGGCATTATTCCGAACATGGAGCGCCGCTATCGGGAAACTGAGTCTAACGCGGTGCGTGAAGAGCTGGCTAAATACTTAAGCCAACAGCACTGTAGCAGCTGTAACGGCACACGTCTGCGTGTAGAAGCCCGTAATGTCTTTATTGAAGACACGACACTGCCCACTATTGCTGATAAATCAATTGCCGATGCATACGACTTTTTCGAAAATTTATCGCTAACAGGCCAGAGAGCGCAAATTGCAGAGAAAATTCTAAAAGAAATTCTCGATCGTTTACGCTTTTTGGTTAACGTTGGCTTGAACTACTTATCCCTTTCGCGCAGCGCCGATACTTTGTCAGGCGGTGAAGCACAGCGTATTCGCCTTGCTAGCCAAATTGGTGCTGGGCTAGTTGGCGTAATGTATGTTCTTGATGAACCCTCGATTGGGCTTCACCAACGAGATAACGAACGCTTATTGAAAACCCTAAGACACTTGCGTGATTTAGGTAACACGGTATTAGTGGTAGAGCACGACGAAGACGCCATTCGTGAAGCCGATTATATTGTGGATATTGGCCCTGGAGCCGGTGTACATGGCGGCGAGATTATTGCTGAAGGTCAGCTTGAAGACATTCTAGCAAGTGAAGACTCACTTACTGGTAAATACCTATCTGGTCGTGAAAAAATAGTTATCCCTGAAGTTCGCACACCCATTAAAGATGATAAATGGTTGGAATTAAAAGGGGCCACTGGCAATAACTTGAAGTCGGTAGACTTGCGAGTGCCTATGGGCGTGATGACCTGCGTAACCGGGGTTTCTGGTTCAGGTAAATCTACCCTGATTAACGATACTTTTTATAAAATCGCCCACTGCGAATTAAACAAAGCCACCACTTCAGAGCCTGCGCCTTATACCTCAATGACGGGGTTAGATCAGCTCGATAAAGTGGTCGATATTGACCAAAGCCCTATTGGCAGAACGCCCCGTTCTAACCCTGCAACTTACGCTGGAATTTTCACGCCTATTCGTGAAATATTCGCCGGAACGCAGGAAGCGCGCTCTCGCGGGTACAAGCCAGGTCGGTTTAGCTTTAACGTGAAAGGGGGTCGCTGTGAAGCGTGTCAGGGCGACGGTGTAATTAAAGTAGAAATGCACTTCTTGCCTGATGTGTACGTACCGTGTGACGTGTGCCAGGGCAAGCGCTACAACCGTGAAACTTTGGAAGTGAAATACAAAGACAAAAACATTCACGAAGTGCTAGAAATGACGGTAGAAGATGCTCGAGATTTCTTCGACCCCATTCCTGCCATTGCCCGTAAATTGCAAACGTTGAAAGAAGTAGGCTTGGCCTATATTCGTTTAGGGCAAGCAGCCACAACGTTATCTGGCGGTGAAGCACAGCGAGTTAAGTTAGCCAAAGAATTATCTAAACGCGATACCGGCCAAACGCTGTATATTTTGGATGAACCCACCACTGGGCTTCACTTCCACGATATTAAACAGTTACTCGCCGTACTGCATCGCCTCCGTGACCATGGCAATACAGTGGTGGTTATTGAGCACAACCTTGATGTGGTCAAAACTGCCGACTGGATCATCGATTTGGGCCCAGAAGGTGGTTCAGGCGGTGGTCAAATTATTGCTGAAGGTACGCCTGAGTTGGTGGCTGAATCTACAGTGTCTCATACCGGCCGCTTCTTAAAGCCGATGCTTGAAGCACAAGCCTAAGCTTACGAGCATAATGGCTTAGTATCAAAACAAAAAATCGCGCCATTTCGGCGCGTTTTTTTATGTAGTTTTTTATGTAGTTCTGTTAAATACTTAGGTACTTAAATGACCACGCGTTAAAACTTAAATGCTTGAATAGCCAAGCCTTCGCACACTGAGTTAAACGCATCGTTCTCTAGTCGTGGTAGCCCGGTCAGTAGCTCTTCATACAGTGCGTCGATAATAATCGGAGATAAGCTCATACCGCCGGTAACCATGACTACCTCGGGTGCTGCGCTGCTTTTCTCTAAACATTCCACCACTAACGCTTTCACCTTACTTAACCACGGCTTTAATGCGCTTTTTAAGTCTTCGGTACTAATGTTTACATCAAAATCATCTTCAATGTAATGTAGCGGTAAGGTGATCTTGTCTTTGCTAGAAAGCAGTTCTTTTGCCATTCTCACCGAGTTAACCACCCGCGCCGACAATTTGTTTTCTTGTACTAGCAACAAACGCTCTAATTGCTCAGGGTGCTTAGTGACTGACATGGTTTGCGAGATTTCTAATCCGTAGTCATCAGAAAAGAACCGAGTAAGTGCAGGAATGTTATCAACCGCACACATATCTGAATAGTAGGTAGGGGGGATGGGCAGGCCGTTAATCATTTTTAGCCCCATTCCCATTTCAGGCGCTACTACTTTCAGTAACAAACTCTTATCACAATCCATGCCGCCTAAGCGTCTTCCCGTTACCGATAGCACGTCTTGCTTTCTATCCAGTTGGTTATTTCGTTCAGGTGAAAGATTAATACAACAGATATCTGTGGTACCACCGCCAATATCCACTATAAGCGCAGTGGTATCGCGGGGTAATGTCTGCTCAATTTTATACGCCGCCGCAATGGGCTCATCCAAAAAGTTAATTTTACTAAAGCCAGCATTAGATGCAGCTTCAGTCATAATCTGAATAGCTTGGGTGTTCCCCACTTCACCACGGGTACCATGAAACTTAACCGGGCGACCTATAACTACCGATGAAACAGGCTTTTCTAATTGGGTTTCGGCACACTGTTTAAAGTAGGCTAGCTGCTTGGCAATAATGCCAATAAATGCCTTTTTCTGGTCGCCATCTAAAGATGCACCTAAGAAGTTTTTAGGTGAGTAGATAAGCCGGCCCTTATCAGGCATTTTTAAAAAGCGCTTAAACCCTTCTTCACCGAAGGCAAACTTACCGTGTTCTACTAGTCGCAATAATGGAATTTCTTCCAGCGACATAGCATGCATAAGTTGCTGAATGGCCTTTCGTTGCAATGCAGGTCGGTTATGGTATTCACCACGAAGCGATTCAATGCGGTTGCTATAGCGAGACTGCTCTTTGGGGTCTTTAGCGTCGTAATAGCCCTGCTTGGCTTTATCTATTTGCTCGTTGATTAAACGCTGCAACTGCGACACCTTAGCTTCCACCATGGCATCGGGCGGAGGCGGCAGTTCATCCTCAAAGTATATAAATACAGACGAGCGAATTTTATTACCCTGTTCAAGTGATGGGTCGAGCTTTATATGTCTATGTGTAGCCCCATCAAAGTACACCACCTCAGAATTTGAGGTACCGTAATCAATCCCAATTGCAGTCATAATTATTGTTTAATCAGAAATTTGGCGCAGATTGTAATTTAAAACCACGCTGGGATCACTTTTCATCTTGATTTCGTTTCTAATGGCCGCTCAGATTGAGCCAGATTACTGAAAAACCCAATATAGCGTGATAAAGTGAGGGCACATCACGATAAAAATAAGAGGCCATATGTCAGTAGCCACTCCATCAGAAATCATCCCTATGGAAATGTCATTCGAAGTTAGGTTTTGTGAGACCGATGCCCTGCAACACGTAAGCAATACCGCATTAGTCAGCTGGTTTGAAGCGGCGCGCGATCCTATCTTCAGAATATTTACGCCAACGATGGATTTACAGAACTGGCCGCTTATTTTAGCAAGCTACAAAGTCGATTTTCTTGCGCAAATTTTTTACGGAAAAACCGTTACCGTAAAAACGTTCATCAGTCGTTTAGGGAACAGTGCGTTTGATGTGTATCAAGAGCTTTGGCAAGACGGGAACCTGTGCTCAACGGGTATCACGACTATGGTACATTTCGATTATCAGCAGCAGCGCTCAGCGCCTATCCCTGACGATATAAAAGCGACATTGCAAGCACACTTTAAGGCGCTACCTAATGGCTGATTTAATTGACGTTATTGATGACGTTTTATCTCCCGAATTGTGTACCCAACTTATCGCGCGCTTTGAAAAAAGCCCCAACCTCACTCAAGGTAAAACCGGCGGCGGTGTCGATTTAGATAAGAAGCGTAGTGTTGATGTATCTATTTCTCAACAGCCTGAGTTTGCTGACTTGTTTAAGCAGGTAATGCAGTTAACAGGCGAGCAATTAGTTAAGTACATTGAGAAATACTATTACGCCTTGGTTGGCCCAATAGGGTTGACCGTTCGCCATCCAAAAACCGGCGAGCCCGTTAAACTAACCGGTGAAAACTTTGAAGAAGTAGGTAAGCCTAACCTTCACAACTTGGTTAATTATCTTTTTCGTATTGGCGACATTAACGCACAGCGCTACAGTGCAGGTAATGGCGGTTACCCTTACTGGCATTCAGAGGTTTATCCGCAAGCACCTCATAATGAAGCTTTGCATCGCGTATTACTGTTTATGTTTTACTTAAATGATGTGGAAGATGGTGGGGAAACCGAATTTTATTATCAAGATAAAGCCGTAAAGCCTAAATCGGGCAGAATGGTGATTGCCCCTGCTTATTTTACCCATACTCACCGTGGGCAAATACCTAAAAGCAACGACAAGTACATTCTAACCTCGTGGCTGCTGTTCAATCGCGCAGAACAAATCTATACACCACAAGGCTAGAGAATATTTTTTGCCTATAAGGAGCTTCTTAGTCTATGAGGAGCTTCCCTGCCTATAAAAAGTGCTTGGGCCCGCCTAAATGCTTACGCTGGCCTAAAAAGCACTTACTGCGATACCTTTAAGTCGATACCCTACCGACGCGATATCACCTTTCCAGCCTTCAGTGCTAAGTTCGCCAGTTACCCATATCGCGTCGTAAATATTATCAAGAGGAATACCCTCTTCAAACGTCACGTACACAATTTGATTCGACGCAGGCGGCGGTACATGAATACAAGCGCCAAAGTAAGGCACGAGTAAAAATTCAGTTGTGAGTTCAGGCGTGCCTTCAAGGGGCACCACAAAGCCAGGAATTTTTACCCGCTTACCATCAAATTTATCAACTACTGGGGCATCTGGCTGCAACTGTGACATTTCACCATTGTGCTGAACGGCGGGAGGCGCAAGTTCATTAAACCCTTCTGGTACCAAATCTTCCCAATACACTTCAATAGGCTCTTCGTCGCTAAACGCTGAGAACGCCGGAAGTAATATGACTAAGGCTAAACCCAATGCCTTTCCCATGACTTTCAACATAACACTCACTTAAATAAAAAGGTCGCTCTTAAAATAAAAAGGGCCGGTACTTACCAGCACCGACCCTTTTTAGCATGTCTTGTAAGCAGCGTGAATTATTCTGCTTCGAAACGCTTAACGCTTGCGACAATTTCTTCTTTCGCTGCTGCTGAGCCAGCCCAGCCGTCAATCTTAACCCACTTACCAGGTTCAAGATCTTTGTAATGAGAGAAGAAGTGCTCGATTTGCTGTAATAGCAACTCAGGTGCGTCTTCAGTTTCTTGCACTTTACGGTAAATAGTAGAAAGCTTGTCGATTGGCACTGCCAATACTTTAGCGTCTTTACCTGACTCATCAGTCATGTTCAAAACACCAATTGGACGACAACGAATTACTGAACCCGCTAATAGTGGGAACGGCGTCATTACCAATACGTCAACTGGGTCACCGTCTTCAGACAAGGTGTTAGGCACATAACCGTAGTTAGTTGGGTAGTGCATGCAAGTTGCCATGAAACGGTCAACAAACATAGCGCCTGAGTCTTTGTCTACTTCGTATTTTACCGGGTCAGCGTGTGCTGGAATTTCGATAACTACATTCACTTCTTCAGGCAAGTTCTTGCCCGCAGGAATATCATTCAAGCTCATTCTAAGGTCCTTTCAATGATGTTTTAAAAAATGTGGCGCTAAGTATACGGTGACGGCGGCAAAATAAAAACGGTTTAGCGCTAATCACACGCAAAACCGCCTTTATTTAGCAATATTTCTATTCACTTTTACCGTAATAGCTTAAACAGGTTTCAACTTCTTCTTTAGAACCAATAATACATGGTACGCGCTGATGTATTTCTTCCGGCATGACTTCAAGAATTCGCCCTGCACCGGTTTCCGCTTTACCACCGGCTTGTTCCATCAAAAAGGCCATGGGGTTTGCTTCATACAGTAAGCGCAATTTACCTGGCTTAGATGGGTCACGTTTATCGTAGGGGTACATGAAAATACCGCCGCGACATAATAAACGATGAATATCACCGACCATGGCTGCTACCCAACGCATGTTGAAATTTTTCTCACGAGGGCCATCTTTACCTGCAATTAGGTCAGCAATATAGGCTTGCATAGCCGGTTCCCAGTGACGCTGATTTGACGCGTTAATCGAGTATTCAGTGGTTTGCTCTGGCACCTGAATATTAGGGTGAGTAAGTAAGAAACCACCGTGGGTCTTATCTAATGTATAAATATGAGTGCCGCGGCCAGTGGTTAATGCAAGCATGGTAGACGGACCATAAAGTACGTAACCTGCTGCCACAATTTGTGTACCTGGCTGAAGAAATGCTGATGGATCATCAGGCTCCATCCACTGAGGGGCGTGGGTAATTGAGAAGATAGTACCAATTAAGCTGTTAATTTCGGTGTTCGATGAGCCGTCTAGTGGATCGAAGCTCACCAAATAATTACCATCTGGGTTGCACGGTACAACATCGTCTTCTTCTTCTGAAGAAATGGCTTTTACATAGCCCGACTCACGAAGCGTATCTTTAATGATGTGATTAGAAATTACATCTAACTTCTTTTGCGTTTCACCTTGTACGTTTTCTGACAAGGTAGAACCCAATACGCCAGCAAGGGCACCTTGACTCACTCGGAATGAAATTTCTTTACAGCTCGCTAACAAGGTTCTTATGAGCAGGATCAGCTCTAACGGGGCACCATCTTCTTGCAACTGGGAATTTAAACGTCTCATCTTAGTTAAGCCTTTTTTTAGTGTGTAGGGTATGACAATGGGAGGCGCACAGCTTTCCTTACCGGCTTTCTCTCACATTACCAACAAGCACTGCTTTATATGCTCGTTAATTTGATTGTAACCGTGAATGCACCGAAGTGGAATAAGCCAAGCGCAGGCAATCTACACAACATACCAGTGAAAGCAGGCATTATGCGTAAAAATGCATTATTTAACCTGCTGCTGTTCTGATAAAGTAGCCAGTATTCAATGCAGTAAAAAATGAGAATTCGCTATGCATTTACATATTCTAGGTATTTGCGGTAGCTTTATGGGTGGCATCGCAGCCATTGCGAAAGCCTTGGGCCATAAGGTCACAGGCTCAGATACCAACGTGTATCCGCCCATGAGTACCCAACTTGAAGCTCTTGGTATAGAACTTACCGAAGGCTTTAATACTGACCAATTCGATCCAACTCCAGATATGGTCATTATTGGAAATGCGATGTCTCGTGGCAACTCGGCGGTTGAGTACGTGCTAAACAGAAACTTGCCATATACCAGTGGCCCGCAATGGTTGCTTGATAACTTATTAAAAGATAGATGGGTCATTGGTGTATCAGGAACCCACGGCAAAACCACGACCAGCAGCATGGTGGCGTGGATTTTAGAGTACAGCGAATTAAACCCCGGCTACCTTATTGGTGGTGTGCCTGAAAACTTTGGTGTGTCTGCCCGTATTGGAGAAAGCCCGTTTTTTGTCATTGAAGCAGACGAATACGACAGCGCCTTTTTCGATAAGCGCTCTAAGTTTGTGCATTACCGACCTAAAACGCTGGTGATTAATAACTTAGAGTTTGATCATGCTGACATCTTCGCCGACTTAGCCGCCATTCAAACCCAGTTTCACCACCTTGTGCGCATGGTGCCAGAAAATGGCCTGATTCTTACGCCCAACCACACGCCCGCTATTGAGGAAACCCTTAAAAAAGGTTGTTGGACGCCACGCCAATGTCTAGGCAAAGAATGGTCCGCAGAACTTATCAATAAAGATGGTAGCCAGTTTAACGTGCTATTTAACAATGAGATTGTTGGCGCAGTACAGTGGGAACTGCTTGGCCAGCACAATGTGGATAACGCACTCATGGCCATTGCTGCGGCTCATCATGCCGGTGTTACCCTCCACGATGCCATTGCCGCGCTATCAAGTTTTAAAAATGTTAAGCGCCGCATGGAAATAAAAGGCGTAGTGACACTCGCAGCTGAAGGTAAACCCGTGACGGTTTATGATGATTTTGCTCATCACCCCACCGCCATTGCCACCACTATTGATGGACTTCGCAAGAAAGTAGGTAATGCCCGCATACTGGCTGTGCTGGAGCCTCGTTCGAACACCATGAAAATGGGGGTGCATAAGAATACCCTTGCTCACTCTTGGCAGGCCGCCGATGCAGTTTATGTGTATGAACCTCAAGGGCTAGACTGGTCGCTAAAGGAAGCAGCAGCTGCTAGCCCAGCGCCCACCACCGTATTCAATGATGTTGAAAACATTGTAAAAGTATTGCAAAGCGAAGTGCGCCCTGGCGATCATATTCTTATTATGAGTAATGGTGGTTTTGAAGGCATCCACAACCGTGTTTTACGCGTACTTACCCCGTCAATCGAGGTAGAAAAATGAAACATGATAAGCAAATTACCCTAGCTATTACGGGTGCTTCCGGCACACCATACGCACTATCACTATTAACGTCGTTAGTTAAAGCTGACTACCAAGTGTATGTGCTTATTTCTTCTGCCGCTAAAGTGGTGATGGCTACAGAAGAAAATATAAAAATTCCCGCGAGGCCTGAAGACGCCAGTGCTTTTTTCATTGAGCACTGCGGCGGCAAGCCTGGTCAAGTGCAAGTATTTGGAAAAGAAGAGTGGTTTTCACCTGTTGCATCAGGTTCAGCAGCACCGGCCAAAATGGTAGTATGCCCTTGCTCTACGGGCACCCTTTCGTCTATCGCCGTTGGTGCTAGCGACAATTTGATAGAACGGGCAGCCGATGTAGTATTAAAAGAAAGAGGACAGCTTATTCTGGTACCACGAGAAATGCCCCTTTCCTCAATCCATTTGGAAAATATGCTTAAATTGTCACAAATGGGTGCGACAATAATGCCAGCGGCACCTGGTTTTTACCATAATCCTAAGACCATCGAAGATTTGGTCGACTTTGTTGTGGCGCGTATTCTTGATCATCTCGGCGTTGAACAATCTTTAGTGGCACGCTGGGGTTATGAAACCGCTAAACATAGTGGTAACGCTTAGCTAATAGTACATTGCTAATAGAAACAGCCGCTAGAAATAGCGATTTGCAAAATTTAAAAATAGAACAAAGGAAAATTAATGACAGCGTTGAGAAATAGGACTTTCGCCGTTGCGCTAAGCTCACTTATTACGTTATTTGTTTCGTCGCCAGCGTTTGGCTGGGGCCAAACAGGCCATCGGGTTACTGGCGCTATTGCGCAGCAGTATTTAAGCCCCTTGTCTCAAGCTGCTGTAGCAGAACTATTACCAAACAGTTCGCTAGCAGAAGCATCAACTTATGCAGATGAAATGCGCTCAAACCCAAGTGAGTTTTGGCAAAAGATGTCTACCCATTGGCACTATGTAACAGTGCCTCAAGGGAAAAACTATGCTGAAGTTGGTGCGCCTAGACAAGGTGATGCCGTTACCGCACTTGAAGCCTATACAAAAACCTTAAAAAGCGATTCGGCCACTATTGAAGAAAAACGCTTAGCGCTACGTTTTATAGTGCACATTATTGGTGATTTGCACCAACCGCTGCATGCGGGTGATGGCAGCGATCGCGGCGGTAACGATGTAAAAGTAAATTTCTTTTGGCAGAACTCTAATTTACATCGGGTGTGGGACTCTCAAATGCTAGAGCAACGTAAGCTGTCTTATACAGAATGGACAACATGGCTTACAGAACACATTACACCGGATGACATTCGTAGCTGGGCAACCACAGATCCGTTAGTGTGGATTGAAGAAAGCACTAAACTCCGTGATGAAGTCTACCCTGAAGATGCCAACAACATGAGTTATGACTACTTATATCAGCATCTTCCAACGGCTAATCAGCGTTTACAAATGGCTGGTATTCGACTTGCCATGTACTTAAACGAAACGTTTGATAAGTAATTACCAATACATACCGCAGAGGGTTCTGCTAGCGGCTATTGGTAGTTGCTGAATCCTGAGCACAAAAAAGCGGAGGCACTTTATTCAGCTGTCTCCGCTTTTTGTTGTCTTAAACCTGCGTATTTAAGCAATAATTCTCAAACGTCGCTAAGAAGCTAGTATCAAAGCTTAGTCGATATCGAGAGGTTCAGGTGAAAGAATAACACCCGTGCTATCAGCATAAAGGTGATCTTCTGGCAGAAAGGTAACGCCACCAAAATTAACCGGTACGTCAACATCGCCAATGCTTTCACATTCAGCGTTAACAGGTATTGCCGCCACCGCTAATACGCCAATATCCATTTCGGCCAAGTTATCCACTTCACGTACACTGCCGTAGCACACAATGCCTTCCCAGTCGTTATCTATTGCTACTTGAGCAAGGGCTGCATCGAATAAGGCACGACGTGTAGAACCACCACCATCAATTAGCAGTACTTTACCTGCACCAGGTTGAGCCAATACACGGTCAATAAGACCACGGTCTTCGAAACACTTAATCGTGGTGATTTCGCCACCAAAAGAATAACGGCCGCCAAAGCTTGCAAAGATAGGGTCAACTACGTCGACGCTGTCTGCAAATAAATCGCACAATTCAGAAGTGTTGTAATCCATTGCTCTACCTTACTTTAATTGAGAGTAGTAGGTTATTTACCTTGTTCTAGCATAGCATTAATTTAGTCGTTGAAAACGCCTGATTTATGAAGTTTCAGGGAAACAGCAACAACCTTTCCACTAAATAGACTGCCACTCTTATTAGCAAAGACATTTTCACCTACTTAGCACGTAACTTGCTTACCTTTTTATAAAAGACTAACTCGCTAGCACACCGCACCTAATAGAAGTTAATACGTGCAGAACAGCCTGACCAACGAACCTTTTCATCTGTCATAAAGGTTTCTTTTTTCTGTCACTGGTTGGTCACAGAATGCTTTTAAATTGTTCAATAATCAATCGAAAGGGGGCAAGGCTAATGCTTCTTAAATCCTTGACCAAATACGATACAAATTTGTTCTATCGCTTATACAGTCTTACCGTAAAACGAGATTGTCGCAGTATCATCTGGTTATCAAAAACCGGAGATGGATACCTTTACTTGTTCATTGGCGCCTTATTATGGGCTTTTGAACCCGAGCATGGCGAACTTTTCCTCTACACAGCGCTGATGGCATATGCGCTGGAATTACCTATCTATGTGCTGCTTAAGAAAATGTTCAAGCGCCCGCGCCCTTGTGATTTTCTATTGGATTTAACAGCACATGTTACGCCATCCGATAAATTCTCTCTGCCCTCTGGGCATACTGCTGCGGCTTGCTTAATGGCAAGTATTGTAGCGCATTACTATCCACCATTCGCGGTACTGGCATACAGTTGGGCAGCCCTTATTGGCCTGTCTCGCGTCTTGCTAGGCGTGCACTACCCATCAGATGTAGTCGCAGGTATGTTACTTGGTATCACTATCGCATCGTTGAGTATTTCCATCCTGGGGTAACATGAAATTATTGTATGGCGTGCAAGGCACCGGAAACGGGCACATTGCTCGTGCACGAATTATGGCGGCAGCACTAGCCAAGCGTTCAGATGTTGAAGTAGATTTTGTTTTCACAGGTCGTGAACCCGATAAATATTTTGATATGGATGTATTTGGCGACTATCGCACCTTCACTGGCTTAAGCTTTATCACTAAAAGTGGCCGCGTAGACCGGTGGCAAACCATTAAAGAAGCTAATATCAGTCAATTTCTAAAAGACGTGAAACGTTTTGATGCAAGCGGATACGATCTTCTCGTTAACGACTTTGAGCCTGTCACAGCGTGGGCGGCAAAGCGTCAGCATATTCCGTCAATTTCAATTAGCCACCAAGCCGCATTTTCTTATGATGTGCCAAAATCTGGCGACACCATTATTGATCGGCTGCTAATGAAAAAATTCGCCCCTACCGACCTTCAATTAGGTGTCCATTGGTTTCACTTTAATCAACCGATCATTCCGCCTTTTGTGGCAGAGAAACCGCTATCAGTACCGGGTAAGGGTCATGTGTTGGTTTACTTACCATTTGAAGATGTTAGCGACGTTCAACAAATGCTGGAGCCTTTAAGCGACCAAAAATTTCAGTGCTTCCACCCCGATATTAGCGAAATTAAAGACGCGGGACACATTCAGTGGAACCCTACGTCAAAACAGCATTTCCAGCGTGCGCTACAGCATTGTAATGGCGTTATTGCGAACGGAGGTTTTGAACTTTCAAGCGAAGCCTTACAGCTAGGCAAGAAGCTACTTATCAAGCCTCTTCATGGCCAATTTGAGCAGCTATCAAATGTACTCACCCTTAATAAGCTTGACCTTTGCCACACCCTATTTCAACTGGATACGGATATTGTTGAAGAGTGGCTAGAAACAGCAGACATAGAAGCTATTCAATTCCCCGACGACCCTAATACATTAATTGATTGGCTGAAAAAAGGTGACTTGCAAGACACGCAAAGCCTATGTAATTCGCTGTGGAAAGAGGTTCGCTACGGCGATAAAACACAAGAACGCTTATTGTCTCTTGCATTTTAATCACGCAATGCGATGATAACGGCATTTATTGTCGTATTCGCGGGATTTTTCGTGCTTAAGAAGTGGGTTTTAGTTACATTCACAGCCATTCTACTTAGTGGTTGTGGTTATAAAGGGGCGCTGTATATTCCACAAGCGCCAGAACAAACGACGCCTACTGAAAAGCCAGACGAAACAGCGTCTTCACCAAACACGCAAAGCCAACCCGCCTCCACACCAGGAGAATCTCACTAGTGGATTTTTTCGCTTATAAAAACGGCCAGCTTTTCGCTGAAGATGTAGCCGTTGCAGATATTGCTGCACAGTACCAAACCCCTGTTTATGTATATTCACGGGCAACTTTAGAACGTCATTGGCATGCCTTTAATGATGCTATTGGTGAGCACCCTCACCTTATCTGTTATGCAGTAAAGGCCAATTCAAATCTAGGTGTACTCAGTACACTAGCCAAAATTGGCTCTGGTTTTGACATTGTTTCTGGTGGTGAATTAGCACGTGTTATTGAAGCCGGTGGCGATGCCAGCAAAGTGGTATTTTCAGGTGTAGGTAAAAAAGCAGACGAAATACGTTATGCGTTAGAGCAAGGCATTATGTGCTTTAACGTAGAGTCTGAGCCTGAATTGCATCGCATTAACGCGGTAGCAGAATCCCTTGGCAAAAAGGCGCCTATTTCGCTTCGCATCAACCCTGACGTAGATGCAAAAACGCACCCCTATATTTCAACAGGATTGAAGGCAAACAAATTTGGTATCGCCCGTGAACGCGCGTTGCAAACCTACGAGCTAGCCGCATCACTTCCTTACTTGAACGTAGTGGGTATGGACTGCCACATTGGTTCGCAATTGACTGAAATTGGCCCCTTTGTCGATGCACTAGAGCGTTTGTTGCTGCTTATTGATGAATTAGCCGAGCGCGGTATAACCATTGATCACTTAGATGTTGGTGGTGGCTTAGGTGTGACTTATAACGACGAAGAACCGCCGCATCCAAAAGCTTACGCTGCAGCGATGGCAGAAAAAATGGTGGGTCGAGAGAACCTTAAACTCATTTTAGAGCCAGGCCGCGCTATTGCCGCAAACGCGGGTATTTTAGTCACTGAGGTTGAGTTTATCAAAGAAGGTGAAGAGAAAAGCTTCGCTATTGTTGATGCCGCTATGAATGACCTGCTTCGACCTGCACTTTACTCTGCATGGCAGAATATCATCCCAGTAAAACAAGAAAGTACTGCTACAGCACGCAATTACGATGTGGTAGGCCCGGTATGTGAAACCGGTGATTTCATCGGTAAAGACCGTGAACTTGCTATCGAACCAACTGACCTACTAGCAGTGCGAAGCGCCGGTGCGTATGGCTTTGCAATGGCATCAAACTACAATAGCCGCTGCCGTCCAGCAGAGATTATGGTAGATGGTGATGCAACAATTGTGGTGCGTGAAAGAGAAATTCTAAAAGATCTCTGGAAAGGTGAGCACAAACTTACGTAAACTAGGGTTAAACTCAAAATAAAGATGCGCGGTTAATGCAGGTTCAGTTTTCAAAAATGCACGGTCTGGGAAATGACTTCATGGTGATTGATAATGTCACCCAGAACGTCTTTTTCTCGAAGGACAAAATACAGCAGTTAGCAAATCGAAACTTCGGTATAGGGTTCGATCAATTGCTTATGGTTGAACCGCCTTACGATCCTGAACAAGATTTTCACTATCGCATATTTAACGCTGACGGCTCTGAAGTTGAACAATGTGGTAATGGTGCTCGTTGCTTTGCGCGCTTCGTAAAGCAAAAAGGGCTAATTAACCGCAATAAAATTGTGGTGAGTACTAAAGCTGGGAAAATGGTGTTGTACTTGGAGAAAGATGGCCAAGTTACCGTGAATATGGGCAAGCCCGAATTCGAGCCAGCTAAAATTCCACTGAAAGCGAACAAACAAGAAAATACCTATATATTGCGCGTAAACGATAAAACCTTGTTTTACGGTGCCGTATCTATGGGTAACCCGCATTGCGTCATGGAAGTGGAAGATGTAGATACCGCGCCTGTTAAAGAAATAGGGCCCCTCGTTGAACGCAACGAACGGTTCCCAGAAGGCGTGAATGTGGGCTTTATGCAGATTATTAATGAATCGCACATTCGATTGCGTGTATTTGAACGTGGCTCGGGTGAAACCTTGGCATGCGGCAGCGGTGCATGCGCAGCAGTTGCAATTGGTCAGATTCAAGGTAAATTAAGCAAAGATGTTCGGGTAGATTTGCCCGGCGGCAGTTTACGGATCCGTTGGCCAGGCCCAGATAATGTATTAAAAATGACAGGGCCCGCCGACCATGTGTACGACGGACATATAAATTTATGAGTGAATTATCAGGACAAGCTAGCGCATCAGCGGTAGTAGACGTGTTTTCAGGCGACAGCGATGTTTCCTCAGAACAGGTTCGCACTTTTTTGTTAGAAAACCCTGATTTTTTTGCTCAATACCCAGAACTACTCGAAAAACTTAAAATTCCCCATTCGCATAAAGGCAGCGTCTCGCTGGTTGAAATTCAAAGTGAGCAATTGCGCAAAAAAGTTCGCCAGTTGAATTATAAACTTACGCAACTGGTGAGTATTGCCAAGCAAAACGAAAAAATTTACCGCGTATACACCGACCTAAACGTACAATTACTGCGTTGCGAAAGTGTGGCAGAAGTTCAGTTTACCCTTGAAGATGTGTTGCAAGAGCGTTTGCAGTTGTCTTCTGCGGTGATAAAAAGCTTCAAGGGCCCTCATGCTATTCCCGAGTTACAACGCAGGTTATTTACCGAAAAGCGCTTTAAAACGTCGAACTTTTTTTTCGGACGATTATCGCAGCACGAACGCCAGTTATTGTTTGCTGATAGTAGCGCAGAATCTGTTGCCCTAATGCTATTAGACGACAACCAAGAAATTGGTATTTTAGGTATTAGCAGCAGTGATCCAAGCCATTTCACCCCTGATATGGACACCTTGTTGCTACAACAGCTACAACAAGTGCTTAATATTATTTTGCCTGAGATGATGGGGTATTAGTTTTCGTGACAACGGAAACTGTACTGAGCGAACCTTGCCACCTTTGGCTTGAAAAGTTTCTTCTCCACCTACAAGTTGAACGCGGTTTATCGCCGCTTACTATCAGTAACTACCGCAGACAACTTACCAGCATAGCCATTACTTTGGGGCTTTACGAGTGGTCAGGTATGACGCCCTCTGATGTAAAGCGCGTGATGGCGGCAGCAAAAATGGACGGGCATAAACCCCGTAGCATAGCATTGCGGTTGTCAGCTCTTCGTACCTTCTGCCAATACCTTATTGATAACGAACAGCTGTTCAGCAACCCCGTGGAGGGTATTCAAGCGCCCAAACAAGGCAAACCATTACCTAAACAGCTTAGCGTTGATGAAATGCAGCAGTTGTTGGCAAATGAACAAGCCGCCAGCGGCGATACCGACGAAGGCATTATTTGCCGCGACGTAGCCATGTTTGAATTACTCTATGGCTGCGGACTTCGATTAAGCGAACTAACGGGCTTAAACTTAAGTGACTACCCGAAAGACGGTACCATTAAAGTGACCGGTAAGGGCAGTAAGCAGCGTATATTGCCCTTAGGCCGACAAGCGCAAAAGGCGCTACATGCTTGGCTTAAAGTGCGCCCTGCTTATGCTTCACCCTATGAACCCGCTATTTTTGTTAGCAAGCGTAAAACCCGCATTTCAAATCGCCAAGTGGCTAACCGGCTTAACCAAATGGCAGAGTTGCAAAGCCTTAGTCAGAAAGTAAGCCCACATAAACTGCGCCATTCTTTTGCCACGCACGTATTAGAGTCGAGCGGCGATTTACGGGCGGTGCAAGAATTATTAGGCCATGCCAATCTATCTACCACGCAAGTGTATACTCATTTAGATTTTCAGCATTTAGCCAAGGTTTATGATGCCGCGCACCCTAGAGCACATAAAAAATAATCCTCTTTTGAAAATAGGCCTTTAACTATTATGCAGTTCTTCAGAGCCATAAATTCCGTGAAGGCTATGACCTTCGACCTTGATGACACCTTATATAATAACGAACCTATTATTCGCCAAGCCGAAGCAGCATTGAATACGCATTTAAAGCAGTATCACCCCAAAGCAGCAGCATTAACTCCTACACACTGGCAACAGCTAAAGCGGGATGCTATTACGGCCAATCCTACTTATTCATCTGATATGGGAAAACTTCGCTTAGCGGTGTTAAATGCGGCTTTGATACATGATATTCCACCCCAAGACACCCACACGTTAGATGCTGCCGTGCAAGCCTGTTTCGACTGTTTTTATCATGCCAGAAGCGAGTTTGATTTGGCTGATGATGTGCATAAAACCTTATCAATTTTAAGTGAAAATATGACACTGGTAGGTATTACTAACGGCAATGTAAACGCTGACCAAATAGGTATTACGCCTTATTTCGATACCATTTTACATGCCAGTACTAGCCGACCTATGAAACCTTCACGGGCTATGTTCGATGAAGCAGCAAGCTTTATAGGCGATGCGCCGGAAAATATATTGCACGTGGGCGATAACATTATTAAAGATGTGTATGGGGCGATAAATGCGGGGTTTCAGTCTGCTTGGTTTGCATGCAACCGAGAAATGCATTTACCCCGTGAGAGAGCATCTGTACTCCCTCACGTGGCATTAGATTCGTTAGACGAGTTAGCTTACTTCTTGTAAGTAAATCAGTAAGTAGCGCTTTCTCTTAAGGTACTGGCGCTTAAAGTACTTGCTCTTAAAGTACTGGCGCGTTTAAGGCTTTTGCGAGTAAGGCTGATTGTCTTCTAACACGTTTTGGCGCATAGAATCGCAAGGGCGCTGGCATACTGGGCGTCCAACCACTTTAGCCGGCACACCGACTACTGTAACGTGCGGCGGTACATTGTCTAACACAACACTACCCGCTCCCACTTTAGAGCCTTCGCCAATTTCGATATTGCCAAGAATTTTAGCACCCGCACCTACTAACACGCCTTGGCGAATTTTAGGGTGACGGTCACCCGACTCGTTCCCAGTTCCGCCAAGCGTTACGCTTTGCAAAATAGACACGTTGTCTTCTATAACTGCGGTTTCACCCACCACAATTCCGGTAGCGTGATCGAACATCACCCCTTTACCTATTTTAGCGGCAGGGTGAATATCCACGCCGAAGGTAGCCGAATTACGGCTTTGTAAGAACAAAGCAAGTTGATGTCTACCATGCAACCACAAGTAATGCGCCATGCGGTGAACTTGCACTGCGTGGAACCCTTTGAAGTGCAGCAATGGCACTAAGAAATCATCTACTGCGGCGTCTCGGGCACGAATAGCATTAATATCTGCCATTGCCGACTCACTAATTGACGGCTCTAACAAATAGGCTTCATCGAACACTTCACGAATGGCAATAGCCGGCATCACTTCATCAGCCATTTTGCTTGATAATATAAAGCTTAACGACGATTCAAAATTATGATGTGCTGAAATACAGGCGTGAACATAGCTTGCTAGTAGCGGCTCGCTTTCTGCCACAGTTTGCGCTTCTTTTTTTAACGATAACCAAAAGTCAGTCGATGGAGAGAGTGCGTGCATGAGGCAGTTCCTGTAAAAATAAAGTTCAGAGCCCACTTAAATGCGGGTAAAAGGCCTACATTGTATTAGGCAACATAATGGCTCGAAGTGTACATGAGCCACAGTTAAAACAACACCTACAGACTACGCTTCAAGCGTGAAAATTGTTCAACTTATCGATAACCTGCCCGTGAATACCGCTGGTGTCGTCTAAACAAGGCTAAGTTCATCGCTAAAAATTCCCCCTAGCCGCTAAGCTTCATCAAACAGGCCTGTATAAATTCACAGTCAGCTGGCATAATGTTGCAGCATTGAAACTAGACAAATTAGGTTGACCATATTATGGATGTATCCCGACTGCTTGACGAGCTTAACGATAAACAACGTGAAGCGGTAGCAGCCCCTCTTTCTAACGCCCTCATATTAGCTGGCGCAGGAAGTGGCAAAACTCGGGTGTTGGTGCATCGCATAGCATGGTTAATGGAAGTGGAAAATATTGCCCCGTTTTCCATTCTGGCCGTAACCTTTACGAATAAGGCCGCGAAAGAAATGCGTGGCCGAATAGAGTCGTTGATGGGTCGTGGTCTGAATAATATGTGGATTGGTACTTTCCACGGATTAGCTCACAGGCTGCTTCGCGCCCACCATGCAGAAGCTAATTTGCCTGAAAACTTCCAAATTCTTGACTCAGACGACCAATACCGTTTGATTAAACGTATTTTAAAAGCCATGAATTTAGACGAAAAGCACTGGGTGCCCCGTCAAATTCAGTGGTATATCAACGGCAATAAAGACGAAGGCCTGCGCCCTCAACATATTGAAACCCACAATGACCAAACCCAACAAAAGATGCGTGAAATTTACGCCGCGTATCAAGACGCGTGCGACCGCTCAGGGCTTGTGGATTTTGCCGAGCTATTATTGCGTGCACACGAACTTTGGGCTAAAAACCCAGAAGTGCTCGCTAATTACCAACGACGTTTCCGCGCCGTATTAGTTGACGAATTCCAAGATACCAACAACATTCAGTACGCATGGCTACGCATGCTGTGTAGCGGCAATCAAAACAATATCATGATTGTGGGCGATGACGACCAATCTATTTACGGCTGGCGTGGCGCGAATGTTGATAATATTCAGCACTTCTTGAAAGATTTCAATAACCCCACAACCATTCGATTAGAACAAAACTACCGTTCTACCGGTACCATTTTGAAAGCCGCCAACACGGTTATTGATAACAACACAGGGCGGTTAGGTAAAGAGCTTTGGACCGACGGCAACGATGGCGAGCCCATCTCTGTTTATGCGGGGTTTAATGAGTTAGATGAAGCCCGCTTTATTGTGTCGAAAATTAAAGACTGGCTGAACCAAGGCAATGCGTTAAAAGACACTGCCATTTTATATCGCAATAACGCCCAGTCGCGGGTATTAGAAGAAGCCTTACTGCACCAAGGTACACCGTATCGCATTTATGGCGGCCTTCGATTCTTCGAACGCCAAGAAATTAAAGATGCACTTGGCTACCTTCGTATGATGAATCATCCTCATGACGATGCCGCCTTTGAACGTGTAGTGAACACGCCAACTCGCGGTATGGGTGAAAAAACCCTCTCACAGGTACGAGAAGCCGCCAGAACACATAATTGCTCTATGTGGCAGGCTAGCCAACTACTCATTAACGAAAACGCGCTCAAAGGCCGTGCACTTAATGCCCTTCAAAGTTTTGTGCTGTTAGTTACCGAGCTTGAACAAGCTACTGTAGACGAGCCTTTAGAAAAACACGCCGACGTGGCCATTAGGCAGTCAGGCTTATACGCCATGTATCAAGCCGAACGCGGCGAAAAAGCCCAAGCGCGACTGGAAAACTTAGAAGAATTGGTTACCGCGTGTAAGCAATTTACCGTACCTGATGAAGCAGAAGAAATGACGCCGCTTTCTGCCTTTCTTGCTCACGCCTCGTTAGAAGCAGGCGAAACCCAGGCGGGCACCGATCAAGATGCGGTGCAGATGATGACGATTCACACCGCAAAGGGGCTCGAATTCCCTATGGTATTTATGGCCGGTGTCGAAGAAGGCATGTTTCCAAGCCAGATGACCAATGATGAACCAGGCAGAATGGAAGAAGAACGCCGCCTGTGTTACGTGGGCATGACTCGCGCCATGGAAAAGCTATATATTACTTACGCGGAAAGCCGCCGTTTATACGGGCAAGACAAATACCACACCGCATCTCGCTTTATTCGTGAAATTCCAGCTGACTGTGTTGAAGAAGTAAGACTCAAGTCTACAATTTCTCGACCGATACATAACCGATTCAGCCAAGCGACCTCACACGCCTCATTTGAAGAAACTGGCTTTCAGTTGGGCCAAAAAGTTGTTCACCGTAAATTCGGTGAAGGGATAGTACTAAACTACGAAGGCAGTGGTGAACACGCTAGGGTACAAGTTAATTTTGACGAATTTGGTACAAAATGGCTCGTTCTCGCCTATGCTAAATTGGAAAAAGCATAGCAATCTGGCAAGAAGCCTGAACCCAAGTAGAGAAATATGCCGCAAAATGTGCTGGTGATAGAAAACAGCGATAAAAATTTAGACGTTGTATCAAAACTTGTCAGAAAAGCAGGGTTAATCCCTGTTGGCGCTCACTCGTTAACGGAAGCGAGCGCCCGTTTTGCGCTTATGATGCCTGAAAGTTTCTTGTGCGCCATTGTTGCTCATAACTTACCTGATGCGCCGAATGGCGAAGCCATCGACTTCGCTATTGATGCCTTTATTCCAGCCATAGTCACTACCGATACGCTAGAAGCAAAAACCCGAGACAGGGTCTTAGAAAAAGACGTCGTTGATTACATTCCCAAAGAAAACGCGCAAAATTACGATTACTTAAGCCGTTTACTGTTTCGATTAGAGAAAAACAAATCGACAGGTGTTGTAGTAGTAAGTACGCACCGTTCATCTAGACGAAAAATGCTTTCGCTGCTTTATCGACACAACTTTGTGGTTTATGACTGCCCTACCGCCAGTGAGGCTATGAGCATACTGGCTGAGCATGCACATATCAGGTTGGTTATCACCGATAACGCGCTTCCAGATATGACCGGTACGCAGTTTATTTCAGGCCTGCGTAAAGCCTTCTCAAAAGAACAGTTAGCCATTATCGGTCTTGCAAGCGACCAACGCCCGCTGATGTCTGCTCATTTCATTAAAAGCGGTGCGAACGACTTTTTGCATTTACCTTACTGTCATGAAGAGTTTTTATGCCGGGTAATGCAGAATATTGAATATATTGAAAGCGTAGAAGCCATTCGACGTGCGGCCAATACCGATTACTTAACTGGGTTGCCTAACCGCCGTCATTTCTTTTATACCGTTACCGTGCAGTACAAAAAGCTTCCTGAGCAGCATGCTTTAGCGCTTATCGACCTGGATCATTTTAAACGTATTAACGATACCTACGGGCATGATGCGGGCGATCATGTGCTCAAAGCAGTAGCTAACCTATTGCAAGTGCATTTTAACGATACGCTGGTTGCACGTTTTGGTGGGGAAGAATTTTGCGTTTACTTGCCTAAAATCGACCTTAATAACGCACAAGAGCGGCTAAATAGATTCAGAATAGCGTTAGAGAAAATGCCAATTCAATTAGGCGAAGAAAGCGTGAAAGTAACCTGCAGTATTGGGCTTTGTAATACACCTACGCAAAATATTGAAACCTTGCTAAGTAGCGCAGATAAGCTTTTATACAAAGCAAAACATGCTGGGCGTAACCAAGTTTACCTAAACAGTGAAACTCAAGAAGTTTGAGTTTCACTGGTTACCTTAGCCGACTGCACCGATGCCTTTAGGGCTTTTCGCTGTTTTTTGTAGGCAATAAGAGAGTCGACACTAAATACTGCAAGTGCTAGCCACACAAAACCAAAGGTGATTAGCCTAGCCTCATCTAACGGCTCATCGTACAAGTAAACTGCCAGCACGAACATGAGTGTTGGCCCTATGTATTGCAAAAAACCTAAGGTTGAATACATGATACGCCGTGCTGCTGCGGTAAAGCATAACAAGGGCGCAGTGGTCACAATACCGGCGGCTAAAATAAGCATGTTTAAGCTAGCGTCGTTATTAAAAAGGTTGCTGTATTCTGAACCAAATAGCAGCCAATACCCTAAAGCTAAGGGTGATAACATTAACGTTTCGATAAAAAGGCCCGGCAAAGAATCTACCGCTACCTGCTTGCGTAAAATACCATAAATACTAAAACTGCCCGCCAATACAAGTGCAATCCAAGGCACATGACCGTAAGAGAAAATCAAAATAGCCACACCCACGATGGCTAATACCACCGCCACTCGCTGAAACGTTCTTAGCCTTTCGCCTAGAAAAAGCCGCCCAAGAAAAACGTTAATAAGCGGGTTGATGTAGTAACCTAAGCTAGCATCCAATATGTGATCGTTATTTACTGCCCAGATGAACAGTAGCCAGTTGGCGCCTAGCAAAATGCCAGCGACCAATAACACCTGCATCACCTTTTTATTTCGCAAAGCTGCGGCAACCTTGGCCCACTGCTTTAACCCAGCAATCAAGCCTACCAGCACCAACACCGACCAAGTTACCCTGTGCATTAGAATTTCTGCTGCGGGCAATACAGTAAGCTGTTTAAAGTAGATTGGCGCTATACCCCACATGGTGTAGGCCGCGATGGCACACATTATTCCGACTTGGGCAGCACTGGCTTGCTGAACGCGCATAGTTAGCTATCACTTTTTAAGGCTGAAAAAAGGCGCGTAGTGTTCATTACCTTACTTAAGAAAGCAAGCCTATCACGCCCAGAATGGGGTATTTACAGACAAAGTTAGTCTAGGGGTGATGACAACTTATAGTTCCAGCTATAACAGAAATAACGTTCCCAACCCTAAGAAGGCAACAAAGCCAACAATGTCAGTCACTGTGGTAAGAATAACTGATCCAGACAACGCGGGATCTATCTTAAGTCTGTCCAAAATAAAGGGCACGAACACACCGGCAAGCGCAGCTGCCACAATATTAAAGAGAATGGCTAGGCAAATCACCATGCCAAGTAGCGCATCGGCAAACCAGAAATAGGCCACTATGCCTATCACCAAAGCCCATATCACGCCATTTAGCCCCCCAACTTTGAGTTCTTTCATCATAAGTGCACGTAAGTTGGCTGGCGTTACTTGCCCAAGTGCCAGCCCGCGCACAATCAATGTAAGCGTTTGGCTGCCTGCTATACCACCCATACTAGCAACCACTGGCATGAGTACCGCCAGCGCAACCACCTGCTGTAATGTAGCTTCAAACAACCCGATAAACCAAGATGCCAAAAACGCGGTAAGCAAGTTGATACCTAGCCACAATGCACGGTTTCTCGCACTTTTTGCCACAGGTGAGAATAAATCTTCGTCTTCATCCATACCTGCAGAGGCCATGACTTGACGCTCGTAAAACTCGTTCATTAACTCACTGGCCGAAGCGATATCTAAACGACCAATAAGTTTGTTCGATTCATCTACCACAGGTAACGACGATAGCCCTGAACGCTGCACTTGTAAGGATGCCGCGGTAGACTCATCAGTGCCCACTAGCATAGTGACATTTTCTTCGGCCATGCTAATCAGTGAACTGTGTTCTTGCGCCGCAAAAAGACGATGAATCTTCACCAGTGCGGTAAATTGACCGGAACGGTTCACCAAATAAATACTATCGCAGTGCTGAGGTATGTCTCGTCGTAATAGGCGTAAGCCTTCTTTCACTTTTGCATTAGCCGGTAGTACTAGCAACTCATGACTGACCCAGTGACCCACTTGTTCGTCGGGAAACTGCGTCGCTTCGCGGAAATACTTACGTTCTTGGCTATCAAGGGCTTCGTATGCGACATCAACTAACCGCGTGGGTAATGAGTCGAGGAGTTCAAGTAAGTCTTCTGCGTCAATATCAGCAAAGATAGACGCCCACTCGTTATGCGGCGTGGCGTCGATAAGAATTTCACGGGGATCGCTTCGCATTTCCACCAGCACGCTAAGCTTGCGATCACGTGGAATGCCCTCCCAAACGACGAGACGTCGCTCTAGGGGTAACGATTCTAATAAGGAGGCAATGTAGACAGTATCCTGCCCACTTAATGCGGTAAGAATAGACGCTGGGTCATCACCCATACCATCTGTTACAAACTCTTCGATAAGATCGGGTAATGGCTCCGCCACTCGACACCTCCAAAATGCATTATATACCGGCTACCCCAACATATAGGTACCCGTACCAAAGGCAATATGATCGCCTTTTTCGTTGTGAAGCTCCATCCTACAAACCGCCAACTTAGCGCCGCCGCGAATAACTTTTGCCGTAGCAATAAACCGCTCTCCACGACCCGGTCGCAAATAGTCAACGCGCATATCTACGGTACCCATTCTCGGTAGACGGGTTTGCAAGCTTGCTAGGTCAGTATCGTTAGTTCGTTTAATCGCTTCGATAATAGCGACCAAGCCGCCTATGGTATCTAGCATAGTGGCTGTCACGCCGCCATGAAGAATTTTTTGCAGTGGATTTCCGGTTAAGGCTTCACGCCAAGAAACATGAAGTTCTATGCTGTCACTTTCTACCCCTTCATTCGGGCGAACAAACTCTAACCCTAATAACTGGTTAAACGGCATAGTATCACGAAATAAACTAATAACATGTGCAATCATATCGTTGCGGCTAGGCATATTTTTATTGTCTGAAGTGCGCATATTGCATCCTTTCTTATGAGTAGCATTACATCGACGTTAGCCTACTTTTAAGGGATGCACTGTTTTAATTTATTATACCTTTTCATATGACTTCTGAATTTTAGTCCAGTTTTTGCGTTTGTTTCGTGAAGAACGATAGAAAAACGCGTAAAATCCCCCGCCATGACTACTGTAATTGCCGACACCACTATTAGTTCTCCCGTTCCCGATGCGCTAACCCCTGAAAACGTTTTAAAAAATGTGTTTGGGTACGATGAATTTCGCGAGGGACAAGGAGACGTCATCCACCATGTATGCCACGGTGGAGATGCACTTGTATTGCTACCTACCAGTGGTGGAAAATCTATGTGCTATCAAATTCCAGCGCTTATCCGCGCAGGTACTGGCATTGTAGTGTCGCCACTTATCTCGTTAATGCAAGATCAAGTAGAACAGTTAAAAGCCTTGGGTGTGAAAGCCGCTTACCTAAATTCAACACTTAGTCAGGAAGACCAAGCCAGTATTTCAGAGCAAATGGTGTCTAACCAGTTAGACTTATTGTATGTCTCTCCTGAACGATTGCTTCAATTTGGCTTTCAGCAAACGCTTCGTACTACAGAGGTAGCCTTATTTGCTATCGATGAAGCCCACTGCGTCTCCCATTGGGGGCACGATTTCAGGCACGACTACCGGGCCCTCGGCCAGATTAAAGCCCGCTTTCCTGATATCCCTGTTATTGGGTTAACGGCTACCGCAGACATCGCTACCCAAAGCGATATTCTCACCCAACTGCAACTTAATGACCCCCTAGTTTATAAAGGCAGTTTCGATAGACCGAATATTCGTTATCGGGTGATGTCGAAGTACAAAGCCTTCGAACAGGTTGTTACTTACGTTAAGCAACAAGAAGGCAGCGGGATTATTTATTGTAATAGTCGCGCCAAAGTAGACGACTTACATGCCAAGCTATTCAAGCAAGGTTTTCGCTGCGCGGCGTATCATGCGGGTATGGATGCCGACGAACGAGAATTAGTTCAGCGCCAGTTTTTGAACGATAAAATTGATATTGTTGTAGCCACGGTCGCCTTCGGTATGGGGATTAATAAATCGAACGTGCGTTACGTGGTGCATCACGATGTACCTCGCAGTGTTGAAAGTTACTACCAGGAAACAGGCCGCGCAGGACGAGACGGCCTTGAATCTGAAGCCATGCTGCTGTTCGATGAAAAAGATGCGGCTCGGGTACGTCAGTGGATTGAGCAAGGTGAGCAGGCCGATAGAAATGCCATCGAACTTCAAAAGTTTGCGGCCATGGAGGCCTTTTCTGAAGCGCAAACCTGCCGCCGACAGGTGCTGCTTAACTACTTTTCTCAATTTAGTGACAGTGCCTGCGGCAACTGTGATATTTGTCTAGATCCACCCACCATGATTGACGGCTTGGTCATTAGCCAAAAAGTACTGTCTTGTATTCTTCGGCTTTCACAGCAAGCCTCTACCCAATACCTTATTGATGTACTGCGCGGCAAACAGCTAAAGCGCTTGCAAGAAGCTGGGCACCACCAGCTTTCAACCTATGGTATTGGCAAAGACAAATCTGACAGCTATTGGCACAACATGATTAATCAGCTTATCCATAAGGGGTTAATACGGGTTGATATTACCGCCAACGCTGCGCTTCGCTTAACCGAAGCTGCCCGCCCTGTATTAAAAGGCGAAGTGGCCGTACAGCTAGCGGTACCTAGGTTAGAATTCAAGCCAGATAAAAAGGCGAAACAAGCGCCGGCTAACTACGACCGCACCTTATTTATGCGCTTAAAGCACTTACGCAAAGTGCTGGCAGAAGAAAACGAAGTGCCGCCTTATGTGGTATTCAGTGATGCTACGCTGGTAGACATGGCCGCTAAGCTCCCGACCACCCGCGATACTATGTTAGATGTAAGCGGCGTAGGGCAAACCAAGCTATCGCGCTACGGCGACGCCTTTATGCAGTTGATAAACGATTACATTCATCGTGAACAATAGCGGCAGTATTTAGTTAGCATATGGGTTTAGCTAAATCCTATTCCTCGCCAGAGCCTATACCCACAAAGGCCTGCATCTAAACAGGCCTATATTTAAATAAACCTACATCTAAACAAAGAAGGGCTCAACATTGGGTATTAGGCGTATGCGTACTCACCGCCTTTTTCTAGCGCTTGCTTATACGCAGGCCTTGCATGTACCCGTTTCACGTATTCCCGAATGGCAGGAAAATCTTTGGCATTCCCACTTGCCACTAATGACTCTAATGGAAATATCATTTGTACATCAGCTCCGGTGGGTTGTTCACCGGCAAACCACGTGTGATGGGCAAGGTAAGACTCTACATAACGCAAGCTTTGGGCTAAATTGGGCCCATAATAGGCATTTAAAATTCCATCGATTAACTTATTCGTAATAGGTTTGATAAAGAAAGGTTTAGACCCTTTTTGACGGGCCTTTTCAAGCACCAACCTAGCTACCAAGGGTGGCATTAGCGAGCCTTCGGCAAAGTGTAACCAAAATAAATACTGCTGCAGATTTTCACCGCTCTCAGGAGAGGTAAAATTTGTTTGTCCATGCTGGCGAACTAAGTACTCGACAATGGCGCCCGACTCAGCAATTGCCCCTTCAGGGGTAGTCAGTACAGGCGAACGACCCAGTGGATGTACTGCACGTAACGATTCCGGCGCAAGATTAGTGATGCTATCTCGCTGATAGTGTTCAATATTATAATCAACGCCTAGCTCTTCCAATAGCCATAAAATACGTTGAGATCGAGAATTATTTAAGTGATGTAACGTGAGCATAATGCTTCCTTTAGGCCCTAATAAGGCCGTTTTTTATTATTGCTAGCTTATGTCTTTTATACACGTTTTATAGAGGGGAAGTTTAATTTTAATCTGTGATAAGTTGCACTGTGTCTCACTGATGTAAATGGCGCTTTTATTAGCCTTCACATTTTGCTACTTTCCGCCCTATAGATTGTGACACGCCATCGGGAAACGACTAACTAATGGGTTTATTAAATCGCTATGCAGAAACCCTATCGGAACTGGGTAGCTTTGTACTTCCAGCACCGCTTAAAGACATGCGAGTAGGCTTGTTTAACACCACCCTAGCCAACGAGCTTGCACTTCCTGAACACTTGCTGCAGCCTCAAACTATGCTTGATTGGCTACACTCTCCTGTTACGCCCCTTACACAACAGGCATTTGCACAAAAATACGGTGGCCACCAGTTTGGTCAATGGAACCCTGAATTAGGCGATGGCCGTGGACTGCTTTTAGCAGAAGTTATCGATTCAAACGCGCAGCCCCACGATCTCCATTTAAAAGGCGCCGGCCCTACCCCCTACTCTAGGCACGCTGATGGGCGTGCCGTACTACGTTCTACATTAAGGGAGTATATTGGCGCTGAGGCACAGCATTATTTAGGTATTCCCTCTAGCCGTTCGCTGTGTCTTTTTACTAGTGAAGATACCGTGTACCGAGAGCGCCCTGAAACCGGTGCCATGATGATAAGAACCGCCCCTAGCCATATCCGCTTCGGTCACTTTGAATATTATTTTTATGCCAGTCAAAAAGATAAATTACAGCGGTTACTCGACTTCACCATTGAGCATCATTTTGCCGAATGCAAAGCGGCAACAAATCCTTATGCTGCTTTACTAGGCGCAGTAGTAACGCGTACTGCTAGATTAGTCGCGTTGTGGCAAACCCACGGTTTTGTGCATGGCGTAATGAACACAGACAATATGTCTATTCATGGCATTACCTTTGATTATGGGCCGTTTGCCTTTTTGGATAATTACGAGCCTGGCGCGGTCTTTAATCACTCTGACCATCAAGGCCGCTATGCCTTTAATCAACAGCCGGGTATTGCCCTTTGGAACTTAAATGCCCTTGCCCATGCCTTTTCAGGACATTGCTCTGTTGATGAAATAAAAGCCGCTTTATCTACCTTCGAGCCAACTTTCATTTCCCAATATCAACACTTGATGCTATCTCGTATGGGCATTGAGACTAATGAGAAAGAGCAAAGCCTTGCTGTCATGCAGTCTTGGCTACAAATACTTGAGACCAAGAATCTAGATTACACGTATTGCTTCCGTCAGTTGGCGTTGGCAGATATAAACAAGGCTCAGTGTCCTTTTCACGATATCTTCGTTAGTCAGGAAAACAGGTTCAAACAAGTAACACTTGTTGATCAAGAAAAAGCAGATGCATGGTGGGAAAGCTACCGTAAGCTGCGTTTAGCAAGAGAAGAAGAAACTGAGCTCTTGTCGCTAAACCCTGCGGTCATTCCTCGTACTCATTTACTTCAACAGGCGATTGAATTAGCCGAAAAGGGTGACTTCTCACTCTCTGATTCTTTGTTAGAAGCTACTAGCACACCATATGATGCTAGATGGGATACGCATCCCTTTTCAAAGCCACCTTCATCATCAACGAACACGAGTTTGTCATGCAGCAGTTAACCATTCAAAACCTCAAAGCCTTGTCGAAAATAAACGGCCACGCTTTGTTTATCGATACCCCACTTCCCAGTACACCGTTAAAAACTCAGCAATGGGAGCAAACCTTCTGTACGCTTTTTAATTTAACCGCGACAAATCAAGAGTGGGGAGCCGACCGCTATCAAGTTACGTTAAGTAACGGCAGCTTCAGCTGTATGTTGTTTATCGAATGGCTTTGCGAAGCCATTTGGCTTGAGCCAATAGGAAGTAATGAAAATGCGCAGGACCTGTATGACTATCTATTTGATGAAACGTGAATGACTTTTCATCATTCTTTTCATTATTTCTTTCCCCAAAAACAGGATCTTCCGTTACTATTAGTTTACTGATCTTTGAGAATTTACGTTAATAAGGTAGCTATGCCATTCAAAAGAAAAGGAATGTTGGCATTCTTCATTGCTTGTATCACCTTATCTACTTGGGCGTTAAGCGACGCCATCCAAAATTCGGCTGTTGCATCAGAGCTTACCATTGACCAATCTTTTCGTGTCGCCACCATTAACGAAAGCAGTTCGTTTTTTGTCGCGCATAAATCCATGACGTACTTAGATGTCCTTCATCCTTCTAGCCCCTTAACCAGCAGTATTCCGCTTGATAGAAATAATAGTCGACTCTGGATTTCTAATGAATTAAGGAACGAGGGATTTAGCACTATTCCCCTAGTGCTAAATATAGACAGGCTTAATATTAACGACCTTCAAATTTATTTGCTTGATGGCAATGCTCGAATCATTAAGTCTTATCGTTACCAAGCGGGTAAAGGGGATTTTTCACTAAAGAAACCTTTCTCTGCCATCCGCTTAAGCTTTTCACTAACGCCACAAGAAAATGTTCGGCTGGTTATTGGCGTATATGATGATGGTCTTCGCTATTTCCCAATTTCGCTATGGGAAAAACAGGCGATTGAACAATACGATGAAACCTTGCTTATTCTACTTGGCATCGTACTGGGTATGCTCACGGTATTAACTGGCTATTTCCTGCTGTCTTACTTATATCAGCGCACCCCAGCCCGTTTCTGGTTGGCGGTAACCAACTTTGTATTGTTTGCGCTGTTTTTTATGGCGCAAGGCGGGCTTGCGACATGGCCTTCTTTAACTAATGCGAGCGAAATAACCTTTGCGGTACTCATTAGCCTTAGCTTTGTGACACTCGCAAAAGTGACCCACAGTTTGTTTTCCCCTATTCCATTAGTGCTAAGAATACTTACCTTTGCACTCCCTATTGGTATGGCTATCGCGGCAGTATCAACGAGCGCGTACGATGCAACCCGCATCCTTTTTGCCGCCAGCCCGTTTATTGCTGCTTATCATATTGGCTTAGCATTTATTTTTAAGGATAAACAAAATCTTGCATCAAGCCGATTGTTCGCCTTCGCCTGGGTGTTCGTATTCATGCTTTATGCGGTATTCGTAAAAATCGCCTTCGACAATGCCTTTTACACCGCCCCCATTGTCATGATTATTCTAACCCTGCTGACCTTGTCCCTTCTTTGCATCGGGTTTGCCGTTGAATTAAAAGAGCAGAACGTGAGCCGGTTACGATTGTCTGAAAGTGAAGCTACGATCAGCAGCCTTCATCACTTTTACGATTTGTTTAGAAATTCCAGTGAAGGCCTTTACACCTCTACCCTAGACGGGGAATTAAAGACAGTTAACCCTGCCATGTGCGCCCTGTTTGGCTATACCGATGAAGCGAAAATGTTAGCAGAAGTAAAAAACACCAAGCAGTTTTACGCTAATGCGGAAGACCGCGACGTACTGGTAGGAGAACTACTTCATAGCGGGCAGGTAGCGGCGCGGGAAATTAAAGGAATGCGCGCCAACGGTAGTGCATTTTGGTTTTCCATATCTTGTCAGGTACGAGAAAATGAAAGTGGTAGTTTTTTATATGGCTCTATTATCGATGTTACGGAGAAAAAGCAGTCAGACTCTAGTCTACAATTTATGGCGACACACGACTCGCTAACTGGAGTTTATAATAGGCGTCAGTTTGAAACTACTCTGACCGCTAGACTAAGCGAGAAGTCACCCATTCCACCGTGCGTGCTGTATCTCGATTTAGATCGCTTTAAAATTGTTAACGACACCTCTGGTCATAAGGCAGGCGATGCCCTTATTAAAGATATTGCTCACTTGCTAGAAAAATCACTTCCTAATGAGGCAATGCTAGCGCGGATAAGCGGCGATGAATTTGGTGTTATTTTTGAAAACCAGCCTGAAGAACAAGCTTACTTACAGGCAACCGCATTATTAAATGCCGTTCAGGATTACCGCTTTTCATGGGAAAACCGCATATTTAGCTTGGGGGTTAGCATTGGCATGGTAGTGTGCACCGACCCCGACGCCAGTGCAGAGCAATATATCTGCATGGCAGATGCCGCGTGTTATTACGCCAAAGAGCAGGGGCGTAATCAAATTCATAAGTACAGCAAAGACGATGAAAGCATGCTGCGCTACCAAAATGAGCTGGATTGGGTAAACAGCATTCAATCGGCATTATCAGAAGACAGATTCTTACTTTACTACCAGCCGCTTAGACCATTAAGTCGACCCAATGACGGCCATTATTATGAAGTGCTTCTGCGCATGAAAGAAACTGATGGTCGCATTGTAGAGCCCGCCGCATTTCTGCCTACCGCTGAACGCTTCGAGATGAACGTGAAAATAGATAAGTGGGTTATTGTTAATACCTTTAATTGGCTAAGTGAGCATCCCGAGCATTTGGCTGAACTCAAGCGCTGTAGTATTAATTTAAACTGCCATTCCTTAGCCGACAGAGACTTCAAACTTTTCGTGTTAAACGCGTTTGAGCGTTATAAAATACCTTACGATAAAATTTGCTTCGAGATGATTGAGTCTGTCGCCATTATCAAGATGGAATACACTATCGACTTCATGCGTACTTTCCATCGTTTAGGCTGTTCATTTGCGTTAGATGATTTTGGCAGAGGGTTTGCGTCATATGGTTATCTAAAACACCTGCCTGTCGATATTGTCAAAATTGACGGTACCTTCATTAAAGACATGCGAGCAGATCCTGTTGATGTCGCTATGGTGTCTTCCATTAAAGATGTCGCCAAAGCCCTAGGAATGCAGACTGTAGGTGAGTTTGTAGAGTCTGATGCCACTATGACACAGCTAGGTAATATGGGCATCGATTTCGCCCAAGGTTACGGTGTAGCTGAGCCCGCGTTGCTTGACGACTTCAAACCGTTATAACCTAAAACCGATTAGGCTATGGTATTGCTACACTTTAAAAGGGGTATATTGTAACATTCGCGAATTAATGAATGGGAGCTGTACCTGTCTCAAGCCCTTGTAAAAGGCAAGAACACCCCCACATAACGCTTATGATCCAGGTGTAGAAGTAACATGAGCAGCAAACAACCTAAATACGAATATGTCAGTTCCGCAAAATTACCCACTCGTCATGGTAATTTTAAAATCCATGGTTTCGTTGAAACCAGTGGACAGGAGCACGTGGCGCTTTCCTATGGTGAATGGAAAGAAAACGATGTAGTGCCCATCCGCATTCATTCTGAGTGTCTAACGGGAGATGCACTTTTCAGCACCCGTTGCGACTGTGGTTTTCAGTTAGAAAAAGCCATGCAAAACATTGCCGAAAATGGTTTTGGTGTGTTGCTTTACCTTCGTCAGGAAGGTCGTGGTATTGGGTTGCTGAATAAAATTCGCGCTTATAATTTACAAGATAGCGGCATGGATACGGTTGAAGCCAACGAACATTTAGGTTTTGATGCCGACTTACGTAGCTATGATATTTGTAAGCTAATGCTTGATACCTTGGGTGTACAGCGCGTTGAGTTGATGACCAATAATCCCAAGAAGCTAGCGGCGTTAAAATCGTTAGGCATTGATGTAGTGGCACGTAAACCTATCGATCATGGTATTACAAAAGACAATAAGAACTACATCAAAACCAAGACTGAAAAACTTGGACATGCATTCGACCCCCACTCTTTTAAGTAAGTCACTTTTCCATTCACTCTATTCCAACCTGAATAACATTAATTCAGGTTGGTTCAGGTTACGTTAATACCAGAAGCGTTATAACACATACAGACTTTGTGACATTGCCTGTAAAAAGTGCTTAGTTTAAGCATTTCCATGCAGAGTAATGTAAGGAGAACGTATGAAAAAACTGACTTTAGCTTTACTCGTAGCCATGGGAACCCTATCTACTTCATTCCCCATGCTGGCTTCAGCATCAGTTGAGCCAGAAACTAAGGTAGATAACTACCAGTATTCAGACGCTGAGCTAGATAGCTTACTTGCGCCTATTGCACTTTACCCTGACACCTTGCTTACTCATATTATGATTGCGGCCACCTACCCTCTTGATGTAGTGGCAGCAGACAGGTGGCGTCAAAGCAATTTGCACCTTACCCCTGAACAAGTAGAGCAAGCGCTAGACCCGGTTACGTGGGATCCGAGTGTAAAAGCCTTGGCTGCATTTACCGATATTCTGCACACCATGGCCGAAGATCTTAATTGGTTACAGCAACTTGGTGATAACGTGCTAATTAGTGAAGCCCGTGTACTGGATAGAGTGCAGTTGCTTCGCCAACACGCCCTTAACACCGGTAACTTACAATCGAATGATTATCTTGAAGTCGAACGTGAGATAGAACAAGAGCGCAGCGTGATTGTTATCGCACCTCGCCATAGAGATGTGGTTTACGTGCCTTACTACGACCCGCTTATTGTGTTTGGGCTTTGGTCTCATGCCATAGCGCCTGTGCACTGGCATCATAGGGTTAGCTACCGTCATCGCGGGAATTTTTTCTGGGCACCGCAAGTTAGGCTTTCAAGCTTCTTCTATTTTGGTGGTATTCGTTGGAGCAATCGCCATGTAGTGATCCACAGAGAACCAGTGCGCCATTATTACAGAGGCACCCCCAATAAACGCGTTTATAGCAAAGGTTATCAGCGCTGGCAGCATAATGCTGACCACCGCAGAGCCCGCTACTCTAACCGCGTAGTACATAGTGCGCCTAAACGATATAGCGCCAATCGTTCAGTGAAAGTAAGAAGCAACGAGCGTGGTAACACTAGGGTTATCAACGCTAAGTCTTCAAGGCACACGCAGACAAGCATTTCTCAAAATAATCATCGAAACATACAACACAATAACCAACTTAAAGGGCAAACTTCGCGCAATGTAAATGTGGCAAACAAGCAGTTAAAAACACCACGAACAGTCACGACTACTAAGACCATGAAGCGTGAGAGTAATAAGGCTTCAGGGCAGAAGTACCAGCAAGGCGCTTCTACTCATGTAAAGCGGGCGCAAACTAGCGCTAGAAATACGCAAACTAGGGATACTCGTACAGCGTCTAACCGTTCGTCAATGTCGCAACAACGTGCTACACGAAATGTTGATCGCAGCACTAGTCGTGACAGAAGCGTAAGTCGAGAGAGAAGCGTAAGCAGGCAAAGCAACGTTAACCGTAACAGAAGCGGGCAAAGCAAATCTCATTCACAGAAGTAGGTTGAGACTAAACCGGTTGAGGCAAACACGCCACCAACGTAAAAACCAAACGCGCCTTGTTCATACAGGCGCGTTTGTTTTTAGATGGCAAGCGGCTTTATCTCTGCGTAGTATGAGGTAACTTTTTCTGATGGTAATGGTTCATATGCACGCAGCCTCAACTCCTCAAGCCTTATTATGGGCTTATTTACTATCTCCCAATGGTGAAACTAAAACCATTGAAGCGAAAGCCATTCCCGACGCCTTAGCACAATGTTCGTTCAGCGATGAATACCTTTGGTTGCATGTCCAATCAGATGCTGAAGACGCTGGCACCTTATTGCAATCTAGTGGCTTACACCAAACGGTTATAGACAGCTTACTTGCTTTAGAGACAAGGCCAAGAGCCATGACCCTACATCAGGGAACCTTGGTGTATTTGCGAGGCATCAATAAAAACCCTGATGCCGACCCAGAAGATATGGTGTCGCTACGTACGTGGTACAACAAAAATATTATTGTAAGTGCTCGGCGTAAAAACAGGCGATTAGCCTCCATTCAAAACCTTCGAGATGAAATAGCTTCGGCACAGGTACCTATAAGCCCATCAGCACTATTGCTGAACATGATCACGAAAGTCGCTGACACCATTTTGGACACGGTAGATGAAATGGACGAGAGCCTAGTAGGGTTTGAAACCCGTGAACAACTTCGAAAGGAAGATAGGCAAAATTTATCTATTGTAAGACGCCAAGCCGCATCTATCAGGCGCTACCTTGCGCCACAACGTGATGCGTTAGATGCCCTACTTCGTTTACCCGATGCGTTATCGCAAAATCAGAGTTTTGAACTGCGTGAGCAAACCGACCGCATGAGCCGGTATGTAGAAGATATGGACTTATTGCGAGAAAGAGCAATTGTACTTCAAGACGAATTGCGAAACCGAATAGCGGAACAACAAGGCGTGCGCATGTACGTATTGTCGATGGTAACGGCGATTTTCTTGCCCTTGTCGTTTTTAACGGGTGTGTTCGGCATGAACGTAGGCGGATTACCGGGTACCGAATCTGCCAATGCTTTTTTATATTTAATGCTTGGAATGGGAGCGCTAAGCATCTGCATGTTGGTAGCGATGCTGTGGAAGCGCTGGCTGTAGCTAGCGTTTAACCAACCATTAAAATTCATTAAAAATAATTAACATTCAACGCATTAGTACAAAGGCTAATAGATTTTAATTTTTTTAATCGTATGATTGGTCAAAATAGCGCGCTTTGCATTTCTTGCCTACACTTAGGCAAACTGCTTTAGTGGAGAGAAAACAATATGCAGTACCCTTGGATACTAGAAGGACACAAGATCTTTCGAGTGGTAATACTGATCCAACTAGTCATTTCTTTTGTTATTGGCTTCGTGACAGGCGATATCTTCACTGCCGTGGTGCTTGGCATTCCTATCGCTGCTCTACCTCTTTACTTCAGCTTTCAACAGCCCCAGTCGGTTATTAGCCGTCGTGCGGTTGCCATTGGCATACAATTACTCACAGCGCTGCATATTCATCAAACCTTCGGGCTTATTGAAATGCACTTTGAAATATTCGTGACACTGGCGTTTCTTTCTTATTTCAGAGACTGGAAGGTTATTGCAACCGCCACTGCCGTGGTTGCGGTACATCACATCAGCTTTTATATTCTTGCTACGCAAGGTGCTCCTGTATTTATCTTTCAAGAGGGAGACCTAACGTTCCCTATATTATTAATGCACGCGGCTTTTGCAGTAGCGGAAGGTGGCCTTTTGATGTACATGACCAAACAAGCCCATCAAGAAGGTGCTGGCGCCGCAGAGTTACGTATCGCTATAGAGAATATGCAGAAATCTGAAGGGCAAATAGATTTATCTGTATCCTTTGAGAGAGAAAACGAAATACTTCGTCCATTTGGCGAACTTATTGACCAAGTTAAAGACTTGGTTGCTTTAGCGTCTTCATTAATGAATGAAGTCGTTAAAGGTTGTGAGAAAATGGAAACGGCGGCTAGCAATATGTTTGAGATTAGCCGCAATACCGACCAAGAAATTGCCATGGTGTCTGCTTCGTCTGAAGAAATTGCGCAAACCATGCAAATGTCTGCCGAACAAACCACCCGTGCTAGCGACAAAGCGTCTGCTGCAGAGGCCTCTTCAGGTTCAACTCGCGACACTATTGTAACCACCAGTCGAACCATAGATTCGCTGCGTAGTACGTTAAACAACGCCGCAAAAACTAATACGGCCCTTAACGAGCAATGTTCGCACATTTCAGAAGCTATGCGTGCCATAACGTCAGTAGCAGAGCAGACTAACCTACTGGCGCTAAACGCGGCCATCGAGTCGGCGCGTGCTGGTGAGCACGGTAGAGGGTTTGCAGTGGTTGCTGATGAAGTGCGTACCTTGGCCATTCGTTCAAAAGAAAGTGCTGATCAAATCACCTCGGTAACCGAGCAATTAGTAAGTCAAACGGCAAGTTCGGTAGACCAGATGCAAACCTGTATTCAGCTTGTTGATGAAGCTGTACTGTCGGCTGATACTGCTACCCAAGCAATGTCTGAAATCACCACGCAAATTCAGTTTGCCAGTGAAAGCATGACTGAAATTGCCACCTCTGCCGTTGAGCAAGAAACCGCATCGGCTTCCATCGCACAAAGTACAGCTCGGTTAAGTGAACTGACTTCTGAAGAGCTCGCTACGGCGGAATCGTTGTCAGCAGAAGTGGAAATTTTGTCTCAAATTTCACAACAGATGCGCGGTGCTATAGGTCGCTTTAAGCTGTAATGTCGAAAAAGGGAAGTTGGACGCTGTTGCTGGTATGGGCAATTAGTTTACTAAGTGCTGTTTTGTTTTATAGCCAGCGTCAAATTTCTGAGTTCGACCCTAAAGGCACCTTGCTGCATCAATCAACAAGCGTCACCTTTGACGCTTCGTTGATATCTCTGCTTAAAGACTATGATGTGCCTGCTGGCAGTATTGTTCATGTGGGTACGCAGGAAAAGTGTTATTGCGACACCCTTACCGATTCTCATCAAACTCAGCTGATCAACAACCTAGGTCAATTAGGCTACAGCGGCTTGACGCTAGACATTGAAGATGTGCCAGAACTCGCCTCTATATTGCCTTCGGTACCTACCCTTATTGTTGTAGACACCCAGTATAACCTTCGCTATTTAGGGCCTTACGCTACGGGGTACGGTTGTTTTACCGGTAAAAATTTAGTGGATGAAATTAGCGGGTATGCAACAAGTTCGTCTTACATCAATGCCGTGGTGAAAACCGACGCCGATGGGTGTTTTTGCAACCCGCACCGTTAGGGGTGAGATAGCCCTTTTAAATGTGCTACTACACTGCGCCCAAGTGCGCTTAAATCGTATCCTCCTTCAAGCGTACTCACAACACGGCCATTACAGCAACTATCAGCAACACGCCTGATACGCTGGCTCACCCAAAAATAATCATCTTCGGTAAGGCGAAGGTGCGCCATAGGATCTTCAGCATGGCCATCAAATCCTGCCGATATAAAGATAAGCTCGGGATGAAAATTCTCTAGCGCATTAAACCAATGGGATACTTTTTCTCGAAATACTTCGCCGGTAGAACCCGCTTCTATAGGCACAGATAAAATATTGCTTGCTGACACAGGCGCACCGCTATGAGGATAAAACGGGTGCTGAAAACTAGAACACATCATGATGCGTTGATCCCCTGCGATAATATTTTCAGTGCCATTACCGTGATGAACATCGAAATCGATAATTGCCACACGAGAAAGCTGATAGTTTTGTAGAGCATAGCGTGCAGCTATGGCTACATTATTAAATAGGCAAAAGCCCATTGAGCCATCGTAGGTAGCATGATGCCCAGGCGGACGCGCTAAACAAAAGGCCTGCCTATCATCGCCCTGCATGGCCCAATCTACGGCATTACAACCTGCCCCTGCCGATTCTAATGCGGCGGGCAAAGTATATTCCATCATGCCGGTATCATCATCTAACCAAGTGACTGGGTTGTTGTCTTTATGATTTGCATCAGGGTGTGCTTTTGCTGATGCAGACAGATGCTGCGCCCGGGCAAATACACTTTGCACGTACTCTGGGCTATGCGCCAAGGTAAGGTAAGCCTCAGCGATAGGCTTTGCATCCGCGTGTTCACACACCATTTCTAAACCCGATGCTAATAGCTGGTCGTCTATTGCATATAACCTATCTGGCGACTCAGGGTGTTCTGGGCCTAAGTCATGTTTAACGCCATGTTTAGTGCGATAAATTCGAATGGTCATGGTAACTCACTCACGTTTAATACCAATTCAACGTCACTGGGGTCACCGGTAAAAAGCCGTTTAAACTGCATTTGTTCAAAGATTGTGATCATGGGGGTATTTTCTCCCCTGACATAGGCCACCATTTGATTTATTTCACGCGCTTTCGCTATACGAATGAGTTCGTTCAACAGCCGACTTGCCATGCCTTTACCCTGCTGTGTTTCTCGGGTAACAAACGCCACTTCACAGGAGTTATTGCTGGCGTTGTAATAAAACCGGCCCACGGCATGAATGGTAATTCGAGACCCTTCTTGGCGCACTATGCACAAGGCCACGTCAGAGGTTTGATCTACACTCACCAAGTTACACGACTTCTCTCTCGACATTTGTTTGGGGTCGTAGTTGTAGCGAAGTCGCAGGGTTTCTTTGGTGTGCGAATAAAAAAACTCTTGAAGGCGGCGTTCATCAGCGGGATTCAGCGGGCGCATATAAAATTTTTCGCCTTGAATATTTAGCCGTTTAAGCTGAATAGCGCCTAGCTCGGGAATATCTGTCGGGTACTTTTCTTGGTAATGCGGTACCCAATAATGCTGCCTGACTTCTTCCAATAGCTGAGATCTGAACTTAGGGTGCGCTACTCGAATAAGCTCTAGCGCTCGCTCACGAATACTTTTACCTTTAAGAGACGCAATACCGTACTCGGTAACAACATATTGCACGTTGCCCCGCGAGGTTACTACCCCAGCCCCTTCAGCAAGACGTGGCGTAATGCGAGATATGGTTTCATTTTTTGCCGTTGATGGCAGCGCAATAATGGCTTTCCCCCCTTTGCTAATAGATGCGCCTGTTACAAAATCGACCTGCCCCCCAATACCACTATAAAAATCATATCCTAGCGAGTCGGCAACCACCTGCCCCGTTAAATCGACTTCCAACGCACTATTAATCGCCACCATATTGTCGTTCTTGGCAACATTGGTGGGTTTATTCACATAACTGCTAGGGTAAAATTCAATATGCGGGTTGTTATCGATTAAATCGTAGAGCTTACGGGTACCAATAGCGAAACTGGTTACCACCTTGCCTGGGTGGAAGGTTTTTTTCTTATTAGTAACCGCACCTGATGCTAACAACTCAATAATACTGTCGGTAAGCATTTCGCTGTGAATACCTAAATCTTTGTGATGGCACAGGTATTTAAGGGTGGCACTTGGAATTTTACCAATACCAAATTGCAAGGTAGCGCCATCATCAACCAACATGGAAACGTACTGCCCAATACGTTCGGCCACGCTATCAATAGGTGGCGGCATAACTTCAACTAAGGGTTCGTTCGCTTCAATACATGCGGTAATTTCACTGACGTGAATATAGGAATGACCAGCCGTTCGGGGAACTTGCGGGTTAATTTGTGCAATCACATATTTACTTTGACGCACTGCCGACATGGCAATATCAACCGCCGCACCTAAGGAGCAATAGCCGAATTCATCAGGAGGACTTACATTTACCAGCGCGGCGTCTAAAGACAGCGTGCCATCACTAAACAAACTTGAAATTTCAGAGAGAAAAACTGGGGTGTAATCGGCTCTGCCTTCATCAACAGCTTGCCGCATCGCTTGACCACCAATAAAGAAGGTATTGGCTTTAAATAGATTTTTGTACTCATCATTGACCCAGCGCGTATCGCCAAGTGCAAGCATGTGTACTAGTTCAATATCGCTAAAGCCATCGCTATTATCAATTAGGTGCTGAATCAGTGCGTAAGGTACTGATGCATTACCACCCACAAATAATCGACAACCCGACTTTATCAGCGCTTTCCAATCTGGTTCAGACGGTAAACCTATTGCCATACCCTCGGCCTTATTCCCGCTAATCTGTACCGCTATAATGACACATTTTTCCTGTTGTGCGTTACCAAGCTGGTAAGACAACAGGAAAAACGTTACAGCAGCAAAGCTTCCGTTAGTTCAGTGTAAACGGATGCAACCAATTGCGAAAGAAAGGCGATATCGCAAACATGCTTTTCGACAGTCTGTGACCGTCTTCTAGCAGTAACAACTGAGAATTACGCAACTTCGCATAATCTATACTGTGGCTAACAGGAATGACATCATCATTCCAGCCGTGGATTACACTCGTTTTTCCGGTGTAGTTATATTCTTGCACTTCGTAGCTTGGCATATACAGCGCCGGCGCTAGTAAAAATAAACCCCGTGCAGACACACGCTCAGCGGCCACCAAAGACACGTAACCGCCCATACTAGATCCTACCAGTATAACTTCATTGCCTTGCGCTTCTACCGTATCAACCAATCGGGTGATGCGATCTTCTGGCGAAGGTAAATCCTGATAATCCACACTAATAACATCAAAGCCAACATCGCTAGCTACGTTAGACAATGTAGTGATCTTACTGCCCCAAGGGCCACTTTCTTTTCCATGAGAAAAAATGACAGTAGTCATCGTAAAACCTCAACGTCTAAGTTATTTATCTTGTTTATGAAACAGCTTTTCAACCATCACGTAGAACATAGGTACAAAGAAAATGGCTAAGAAGGTGGCAGCAAACATGCCCCCCATCACCGCAATACCTATCGCGTTTTGGCTTGCTGAACCTGCACCGCTAGCCATTGCCAGCGGTGTTACACCGAGTATAAAGGCCATAGATGTCATTAATATGGGGCGAAAACGCTGAGAAGCCGCATTTGATACCGCCGTCATTAAATCAATGCCTTCTTCGTATTGCTCTTTCGCGAACTCAACAATAAGAATGGCATTTTTCGCCGCCAGACCCACTGTGGTCAAAAACGCAACTTGTAGGTAAACATCGTTTGGTAAATTGAATAAGAACGCAGCCGTTACCGACCCTAATATACCCAAAGGTACCACTAGCATTACTGCAAAGGGCACAGACCAACTCTCATACAATGCCGCTAGACATAAAAATACAATGAGAATAGAAATAGCATACAGCATAGGCGCTTGCGAGCCTGCTTGTTGTTCTTCAAAAGATAGGCCGGACCATTCAATGGCATAACCATCAGGCAATTGAGCGACTAGCTTCTCCATCTCCTCCATGGCTTCACCAGATGAAATACCTTCAGCGGGGCTACCTTGAATGTTGACCGATGATATACCGTTAAAACGCTCTAATTTCGGCGAGCCATACACCCACTCAGTAGACGCGAAGGTACTGAAGGCCACCATGTCTCCGTCGGCGTTACGCACAAACCACTTGTCTAAATCGTCTGGCGACATGCGATATTTTGCATCCGCTTGCATATAAACGCGTTTTATACGGCCTTTATCAATAAAGTCGTTTACGTAACTTGAGCCCCACGCAATTTGCAGTGCACTGTTTATTTCACTTAGGTTTAACCCCAACGCAGATGCTTTTTCACTGTCTATATTCACCTTAAACTGAGGCACGTCGCTTAATCCATTGGGGCGAACACCAGCTAGTTTAGGGTTTTGCGCAGCCATGCCTAACAATTGATTGCGGGCATTCATCAAGGCCACATGACCATTACTTCCACGATCCACAAGCTGCATATCAAAGCCTGTGGCGTTACCTAATTCCATAATGGGCGGTGGCACAATAGGAAATGCAGAAGCATCTTCAATTTGACTAAATGCGCCAAAGGCGCGACCTACCAGCGCAAATGCTGAGTCACTTTCATCTCGTACACTCCAGTCATTCAAGTTTACAAAACCCATACCGGCATTTTGAGCTTGGCCAGCAAAACTAAAACCGACAACCGTAAATAATCCGTTAACCGCACTTTGCTCTTGGTCTAAGAAAAAGTCTTCTGCCTTTTTAACCGACTCTAAGGTACGCCCAGCAGTTGCACCAGGAGGCGTACTTATTAGCACCATTAGGCGGCCTTGATCTTCATCGGGTAAGAATGCACCAGGTAATTGGGCAAAGATATATGCCATTCCGGCGACTAAAATACCGTATACCGCAAAGTAACGCTTAGCACGTTTCGCCATGTGGGTAGTGGTACGCTGATAGCGGTCGCGGCCTTTGTTGAATGTGCGGTTAAACCAACCAAAGAAGCCTTTGTCTTTGTCATGTTCAGGATCGTGTTGTTTTAGCAGCGTGGCACACAATGAAGGCGACAATATAATTGCCACCAAAACCGAAAAGCCCATGGCAGACACGATAGTAATTGAGAACTGGCGATAAATAGCCCCAGCAGAACCACTGAAAAAGGCCATAGGAATAAATACCGTCGATAACACCGCGGCAATACCTACTAGCGCACCGGTAATTTGTGTCATGGATTTTTTAGTGGCTTCAGCGGGCGGTAAGCCCTCTTCTTCCATAATACGTTCAACGTTTTCAACCACGACAATAGCGTCATCCACTAGCAAACCAATGGCTAGCACCATGGCAAACATAGTTAATACGTTAATGCTGTAACCAAATGCCAGTAGTACTGCAAAGGTACCTAGCAATACCACCGGAACCGCGATAGTAGGAATAAGGGTAGCGCGCCAATTCTGCAAAAATAGCAGCATGACGAAGAATACCAAAACCACAGCTTCAATCAGCGTGTGTACCACTGACTCAATCGACAATTCGATAAAGGGTGAAGCATCTACCGGATAAACCACTTTTACGCTGTCTGGTAGGTTGACTCGTAGCTCTTCAACTCGTTGCTTTACCGCATTGATAGTATCTAGCGCGTTCGCACCTGACGCTAAGCTAATCGCCATACCTGAGGCAGGGTGACGGTCGTATCGAACGATTACATCGTAGCTTTCTGCACCTAGTTCAACCCGTGCAACATCGCGAACTCGAACTTGAGAACCATCGGTATTTACCCGCAGCACGATGCTTTCAAAATCATCGACGGTTTGTAAGCGTGACTGAGCTTGAATAGTCGCATTAATTTGCTGGCCTTGAATGGCAGGTAAGCCCCCGAGTTGCCCCGCAGATACATCGGTGTTTTGCACTTCTACAGCAGCTTGTACATCTACCGGCGTTAAGTTGTAGCTGTACAGTTTGTCTGGATCTAACCAGATTCGCATTGAACGCTGGGCACCAAATACCCGCACGCTTCCCACGCCGTTAACACGGGAGACTGAATCGCGAAATTGAGATACCAATAAATCACTTAAGTCGTACTGACTCATTTGCCCCGTTTCGTCATAAAAACCAATGGCTAACGAAAACGCTGAGTTTGACTTTGCAACCGTGACACCTTGTTGCTGCACCTGTGTCGGCAGCAATGGCAGTGCCGCTTGCACTTTATTTTGAGTTTGAACTTGCGCAATATCTGGGTCAGTTCCCGGCTCAAAAGTAAGGCTAATAGACATACTGCTATTTGAGCTACTGGCAGAGAAATAACGTAAGTTATCGATGCCTGATAAGTTTTGCTCAACCACCTGCGTGACCGAGTTCTCAACAGTTTCTGCTGAAGCCCCTGGGTAAGTTGCAGTAATCGTCACCGTGGGTGGCGCAACTTTAGGGTATTGCTCAATTGGCAGGGTATAAATGGCAAGTACACCTGCCATCATCGTAATAATTGCAAGTACCCACGCAAAGACGGGTCTGTCGATAAAAAAGCGAGCCATAGTAAACTAATCCTATCTTAACGTGAGCCGCGTGACGATGACTGCCACTCGCTGGTGTTTACTTTACTGCCAGGTTTCACTTTTTGGTAACCAGAAACAATAAGTCTATCGCCCTCTTTGATACCCGAGGTGGCAATATATTGGTCTTTGTAGATGTCGCTAGTTTTTAGTGCACGCGCTTCTACCACGTCATTACTGTTCACCACATAGACTGACAATGAACCGTCTTGTTGACGCATCGTAGCGCGCTGCGGTACTAGTAGAGCCTGTTCTGTACCGGTAATAACGTGGCCTTTCACGAATAAGCCTGGTAACAACAACCCGTCTGGATTTGGCATTTCGGCGCGAAGGGCGACTGAACCGGTACTTTCATCCACGGTAACTTCCGAAAACTTCACGCTACCTATGTGTTCGTATTTCTTACCCGTGGCCTCGTCCACAGTCAATTCCACAGGCATCGAGCCTTGTTCTTGCATGGCTTGGCGAAGGGTCAGTATGGCTCGACCCGACTCCTGCATATCGATGAAGATAGGGTTTAACTGCGTAATAGTGGCAAGTTGCTGCGTTTGGTTTGTGGTCGCGAGTGTACCTTCTGTCACAAACGAGCGACTGATACGGCCGCTAATTGGCGCATACACCTTGGTATAGCCTAAGTTAACTCGTGCTAAATCTACCGCCGCTTGAGCAACACTAATCGCTGCCTGTGCTTGTTCCTTTTGCGCAATAACATCGTCGTATTCTTGGCGACTGATGGCATTTTGTTTAATTAGGTCATCGTAGCGGCGAGCTTTCGCTTCTAAGGTTTTTAAATTCGCTTGTGCACTTTTAACGTCAGCAATGGTGCTGTTTAATTGAGCACGATAACGCGCATCATCAATTTGATAAAGTTGCTGGCCTTTTTCAACCTGCGCACCTTCTTCAAATAAACGCTCTGTAATCACTCCATCAACCTGAGGGCGAACCTGAGACTGACGAGATGGCGTAACCCTTCCTGGCAGAATCATTTCATGGGTTACCGCTTGGCGTGCAATAGTAAGCACCGATACAGACTGTGGCGGCATGGCTTGCTGCCCTGCGCCCGCCTGTTCAGACTCAGACGAACACCCAATCGCACCTACCAACAAAGCTAGGGTAGTGATGACATAAAAAACGCGTTTCATAATAATTTCTCGAATTTAAAAACTAACGATTACCGGCAAACGAGAACGTTTAACCGGTAAACTTAAATTTTGGGCCTGTATTAACGTAGGTAACTTCCATGCGCCGAGTTATAAATACATTGGCATTACTCAGCCCGATCACATCAACTGGACTAATGAGATCGTATGCTTCAAATGCGGCGCGACATCGCAGTAACGCACAACGTATCAATTTACTGTGACGAAAGGGTTACTCATCGGCCAGTATGAATAATGGGACACCCTATTCATGACATATCTGACACAAGCTTTACATTGTGCGCGCTTATACTAAAGATTAAAAGTAAAGGGAGTTAAAGGTGCTGATCTTATCGGTCAGTTGCAGTATTTTTATACTGTAGCGGTACCCTAAGGTTGTAAAACACGCTTTTCATTCAACTTTTAGTATTAGAGCCCGTAATACCGCAATAAGGTTTGGTACGCCGAAATAACATTTTGCGCTGCTTCGTGGCTACCTCCTTTGTCTGGGTGCACTGTTGCCAACTGCTTCTTGTAATGCCTCTTAAGCGTCGGTAACGTGATTGACACAGACTCCTCTAAGTTGAGTAAAGTGTGACATTGCACAATACTTTCTTTTGAATCGAAAGCGGGCTCAGCCCCCATCATTCGCTGCCAAAAGCCATTCAATAAAGCCTCTACATCAGCTTCACCAGTGCTGGCCAAGTTTTGCCAGTTCAGGTAGTACTCTGCAAGCGGATCGCTTTTATCTAATGTAGTGGCGTTTCTCACAGAGGCGCTTTGACTACTCGCTTTCAAGGGCAATAGAATGATGCGTGTAGTATGAATATCTAGCTCACCCACCGAGGCATCACGCCAGAGATTTCTAAGCAAATATAGGGTATGAAACAAGATGAAGTGGGTATTAAACAATGCTAGGGAATCGCGCAGCGCGTTGTCATTGAACAACTGATAGGGTGGCGACTTAAGTTGCGAAATTAGCGCATACTCTGTCATCCCTTCTTCAAACTCTGCTTTTTTTGTGGAAAGTATGTCTAACAGCACTTCCACTTTCTGTGCATTCGTCGCATTAAAAGAAGGGATCTCTTGGGCATTCCCCATAGTAAACCTCATGTTTGTATCAGCATATAGCATAGCAGAAGTTACTCTATTCCCCTTATGTAAACGCCACTAGTGCTTCTGACTCCTTCGTCCTTTCACTGCTTGCAAAGGTTTTTGCGACGGATCAAGCGCTTTACTCGCAAATTTAGTGGAAAATTTGAACCAAAAGCGCCCAATGACTGTTAAAGTTATGTTATACAAAGCAACAATAATAATTAGGAGCTCACTTGAAAGCACTCATTGCACTGACCAGCATTATTGGATTTTTAATGGTGGTATTACCAGGCCCGCTATATCAGTACGCAGGCGTTGATTTAGGCACCGCATTTACCTCTCTGCGCTATGGCGTATATGTGGGTGGCGCAGCCATTATACTTATCATTCTACAAGTACTAATAAAACGTAAAAGCGTCAGCTGGGGCAGTACGTTTGTTTTCGCTATATTAGCGTTAATTGCTGTCGCCATGCCTGTTAGCATGATGGGCAAAGCCAGTACCGTACCGCCTATTCACGATATCACTACCGATGTGACCAACCCTCCGGCGTTTGTGGCTATTGCGCCGCTACGTGAAAATGCACCTAACCCTATTACTTACGAGGGTGGTGAGGTAACACGTCAGCAAATCGATGCTTACCCTGAAATTAGAACCCAATTATTGGCGCAAAGCATTGATGAAGTCTTTGCAGCTAGTGAACAAACTATTGACGTATTAGGCTGGGAGCGTGTGTCCGATGGCGCATTGCCCTATACATTAGAAGCGACTGACACCACCCAGTGGTTTGGATTCAAAGATGATGTGGTTATTCGCCTAAAAGCAAAAGACGATAACACCCTTGTAGATATTCGCAGTAAATCTCGGGTTGGAAAAAGCGATTTAGGTAAAAACGCCGAACGCATCGACACCTTTTTAACTGCACTTCGCGCCCAGCTAAACCCTAACTAGACGCTAACTAATCGCTACTGTTAGCCGCACACAAAAAAGCTCAGGTATTCCCTGAGCTTTTTTAAACGCCACATTCTTTTAGTGGGGTTAGTGGGCTAATTTCAATACCACTACGCCCGCCACGATAAGTGCTGCGCCAAAGTAGCGCGCGACAGAAGTCGGATCGCCATAAAATACAACCCCAACTAGAAACGTACCCGCCGCACCTATGCCAGTCCACACCGCGTAAGCAGTACCTATCGGAATATTTTTTTGCGCCATCCATAAACAAAAACCACTGGCCGCCATAAAACCTACGGCTAACAGTATCCCCAGCACGCGGGTTTCAGCTTCTTGAGATAGCTTTAACCCCACCGGCCAACCTATTTCTAATAAGCCAGCCACAATCAAATAAATCCAGCTCATATGCCTCTCCTTCTTGCGATTGGCTGCTTACCGAAAAGCTTTCACTAATATTTTTATACTACAAGCTAGCCAATTGAATGCTTACCGCCCCTAGTACCGCTGCGTTTAAGCGGTTAAACCAACGCCAAAATGACGGGCGCTGCATATGGTGCGCAAATTTAGCGGTGAGGGTACTTAGCCCAACAAACCATACGATAGATGCCCAAACTGCACCGAGGACAAACCACCATTTATTTAGCTGCCACTGGCTGGCCAAGTTACCCATTAATAGCAGCGTATCTAAGTAAAAATGAGGATTCAACCACGTCACCGCCATAGCAATCAGAAACGCACGCTTAAATGACGTTTGCTTCTTCGACATTTCAAGTACCAACGCATCATCAGCCATAGAGGCTTTGAGTTTGTTAAACGCGAACCACAAAAGAAAGATAACGCCCGCCCACTTAGTGACTGATACCAACAAAGGATATTCTTGTAACAGCAACCCGAATCCCATTGCTCCTAAGCTGATAGAAATGGCATCGCTCACTATAAACAGCAGTACGAACAACCCGGTCCATTGACGCTTCAAAGACTGTTCGATTAAAAAACTATTTTGCGCACCGACGGCGATTATTAGGGTGCCGCCCATCACAAAACCACTCAACGCTGCCGCAAACATGAACTAAACCTCAAAAATTGAATGAATAAAAAATAGGCGTTGATTTTAGCTACCCTTTCAAACTAAATTAAATTAATAATTTTTCTTTGCTATTAAATTAATTAATAATACTGGGAATACCTATTTAAATAAGAGTGCTTGCTTTCATCATGCTTGATTATGCTGCCCTACACAGTTTTCGCGAAGTGCTACGCTACGGCAGTTTTGAGCGCGGCGCTCAAGCGCTCAACCTGACTCAGTCGGCAGTTTCACAAAAGATAAAGCGATTAGAGCAACAAGTGGGCGGGCCGGTTTTAGTGCGCATGAAACCGCTTAAAGCCACGCCACTTGGCGAACAACTCTTGTCTCACGTGCAAAAAGTGAGTGTGTTAGAAGAGCAGCTAACCACACGCAGCGGGGCGGCTGACCATGCTTCGCCACTGAGTGTTGCAGTAAACAACGATGTGCTGGCGACCTGGTTTACTGAGGTGATGGCAAGATTTAGTGAAATGCGTTCTAACCCCGTACATATTTATAATGCTGATCAAACCCAAACCCGCACCTTATTGCAGCAAGGTAAAGTCATGGCCTGCATTAGCCAAACTGGCACTCCCATTACCGGCGGGCAATCAGCAAGGCTTGGTACTATGAATTATCAACTCTATGCTTCGCCTGGATTTATACAGCGTTACCTTCAAAATGACATAAACCCTGAACGAGTAATGGGCACACCGGGGTTACTTTATGACGAATTTGATGTCACCCTACTCACCGACTATCAGCGAGAATGTTTAGACTTTCCGCCGTCGCTAACCACATGTCATTGGTATCCGTCATCTCATGGGTTTGCAAAAATGGCCGTAGAAGGCGTAGCGTGGGCGTTATTGCCAACCTTACAAGTTAAACAAGAAGTGGCATCGGGTCAGCTCATCTCGCTATTTCCTAGCAAACAATTAGGTGTGCCTTTGTTTTGGCATTGGACAGAACAGGCATCACATGCCCTTGGCGATTTTAGCCAAGTGGTTAAACACATTTCAAAAGAACAGCTAACACCATGAAGTACAATAAACACATCGCGTATTACCACCAGCACGCTTCAAAGCTTGCTTCACAATACACTAGTGTTGCATTTGAGGATGTACATGGCGATTGGTTGTCACATATACCGTCGCTAACCCATACCACTATCTTAGACATAGGTGCAGGAGCAGGCAGAGACGCGAAAGCGCTGGCCGATTTGGGAAATCACGTAACCGCTATTGAGCCTGCAACCGCGCTAATGCAATCAGGCATTGCCTTTACGGGAGAGTCAGTAACGTGGATTAAAGATACCCTGCCCTTACTCACATCACAGAAAAAGCAACACTACGGGTTAATTTTGATTAGCGCGGTATGGATGCACTTAACCCACGTTCAGCAACAACAAAGCTTGCAACGATGTAGCCAATTGCTTTTAACCGAAGGGCTCCTAGTCATTACTTTGCGACACGGGAAATTTGATGACGAACGGGTGGCTAATCCGGTTAATGCAAGGGACACCATCGAGTTCGCAAAATCCTGTGGCTTAACCTTAATTCATAACACAGACTCTAGCGACAAACTGCACCGCCAAGGTGTCAGTTGGCAAACTTTAGTCTTTACAAAATAAGCAAAAATGTCGCTTCACTCCGAACACTTTTCATACTAACCTAGTGCCAGATTGCAGGTTAATTAAGCAAGTTTGTAGCCATTCGGAGGGCTTTTTTTGGCTGTAGTACATAGACGCATCTGTTTTTTGATGCTTTTCGCCATTTGGGGGGTGCTGGTTAGCCTTTCTTTTCCTGTGTCTGCAACTCTTGATACCGCACCTACAGCAGTACCTGTTTCTGACACTATGCCAGGCACAATTAGTGAAAATGCATTACACGACTTTGAAAATGCTATTTTTCTATACCCTCAGCAAACCTACCGAAAATTAGTCACACTTGCGCAGTCAAATGACTTCAGTGATGACGGCAAAGTTTGGCTGTTGTTACGAAAAGCCCAAACCGAGAGTGTATTAACCTTATACAAAGAAATGGATGCCACCCTTGCCACTGTCGCAATATTCACCAATGTGATGACCAACGAACAAAATGCACTATGGCTTTATTTAAAAGGGAGCCGGATGCATCAAACAGGCAATATTTCTGGCGCTATCGACACGCTGAAGTATGCAGTTGAAGTCGCTAAAGAAGAGCCTAACAGTACTATTTACGTGCTTGCTATTAGAGAGTTAGGTTACGGATTTGCACTTTCCGGAGACTACTACCGGGCCACCCTAATACTGCAAGATGCTTATAAAAATCTCGTCATTTTAAACAACCCCTTTTTTAATGGATTGTTAGAAGAGAGCTTAGGCGACACCTATAACTATTTAGGTAATTACACAAAAGCCATTGAGTATTACGAAGGTGCGCTTACCTTCTTCGAGTCCATTGGCTACCAACCCCATGTTGCCAGTACCTTATTGGGCCTAGCTATGGTGAACCGAAAGCTGGAGAATTGGAATGATGCACTTTCTTACTTTGACCGTTACGAAATAGCGCTGAATTTTACCAACAATCACAGCGAAAATTTCTATTTGCATTATGGCCGCGCTATGACAATGGCAGAAAGAGGAGAGTGTAACCTTGCCATTGATGCTATCGATGATGCGCTGGGCTTATCGGGCCCCATTGATTACAACGCAGAACTTTACAAAAAACGCGCCCTATGCAATTTAACCCTTGATAACTTGGCTGAGGCTAAACAAGATTTATCGAAAGCACGCACTATTTTTAACGGCATAGAAGCATTGCACAATACGCAGTGGCACTTAGAGCTTGATTACATTGCAGGCTTAGTGGCATTTAAAGATAATCGCTTTGAGCAGGCTTTTGAATTTATTCATAGGTATTACAAAGACTTCCTTGAGTTGCAGCGTTTAAACAATTCAGAATATGTCACCCAAGTACAAGCCACAATGGAAGCCGAGCGTAAAGACAAAGAAATTGCCCTCCTAAAACAACAAACACAACTTCAAGCGGCTACGGCCAGGGAGCAATCGCTGAAAGTACGGCAGAAAAATATGATGCTGGTAGGCGTAGTAGTCATCTTTGCACTGTTACTTATTTTTGTGGTTTTCCAATATAAAAACTCAAGAAAGCTATTGGCCCTTTCTATTCGAGACGATCTTACTGGCTTACACAATCGGCGTTACTTCTTTGATTATTTCGAGCACAACCTAGTTAAGCTGAACCCCAGTCACGTAGGCTTGGCACTCATCTCTTTCGACATAGATAACTTCAAACACATTAATGACAACCTTGGTCATCACGTAGGCGACGAAGTCATTAAAACCGTGGCACACACAGCGGCAAATACACTACGTACTAATGACGTTATTGCACGTATTGGGGGAGACGAATTTATAATTGCCCTTCCCCGCACCACACTGCTACAAGCTAAAGAAATAGCCAAGCGAATCCTTGAAAATATCAGGAGTCACCGGTTTACCACTAAAGAAGGCGCAGATTTTAGTGTAACCGCGAGCTTGGGCGTGGCTTATCATCATCAAAACAAGCTTATTGCCTTAGATGTGAAATCGATGATGGAGTCTGCCGACACAGCGCTATACCAGTCTAAGCGGGCTGGCAAAAATCGCTTCACGGTTGCAGCTTAGGAAAAGCACGAGTAAGGCTTTATTTCTGACAAAACTTACCTATTATTTAGGTAAGCTTCAAGAAAGGGAATTTATGATTAAAGCAACATTTTTTTGCCTAGGCTTTTGTTTAATTTCATTTTTCAGCAGTGCAAACACGGGCTCTCGCCTAACTGCAACGGGCGGCGTTACTGGATTTGAAGGCACCGCTGGTGGCGGTATCACGCCTTGGGCCTTTATTAGCGGCTATGGCAGTAAAGAAGAAATTAACGGTACCGCGAATGTTCAATACCTTCATTTAAACGACTACACCTTAACCACCTTTGGTGCCAGCCTTGGCATTTACGATCGCGTTGAATTAAGCGTACAACGACAAACTCTAGATATTTCATCTGGCATTACCAGCAATGTTTTCAGCTTACTTACCGATGGGGCAATTAGCGCCGCACAATCTACCCGTATCGACATAGATATTGTGTCTGCAAAAGTGAAAATATTGGGTGATGGCGTTTTTAACCAACGCACTTGGGTACCCCAAGTGGCTATTGGCGCACAATATAAAAAACACCGAGATTTTGATACCACGCTTCTATTGCCCGATGGCACCGGCCCGCTTCCTAATCAAGGTGTAGCGCGCATACTTGGGGCTAAAGATGATAGCGGTACTGATGTTTTTGTTTCTGCAACCAAGCTTTATTTAGGCCATATTAACGGTTTCAACCTATTGACCAATCTGACCGCCCGCTATACCAAAGCAAACACCTTTGGGTTACTTGGTTTTGCTAGTGAAAATGACGATAGTTATAAACTGGAATGGGAAGGTTCTTTGGCGCTACTAACCAGCCCGTCAACCGTGGTCGGCGTTGAGTTTAGAACGCAAACCAATCGCCTAGGCGGGCTAGCAGAAGAAGATACGGTAACCGACGCCTTCATTGCTTACTTTCCCAATAAGTCATTTTCCCTCACCGCAGCTTATGTAGATTTAGGCAACTTGCTTATGCAGCCTAGCTCGACAGGCTTCTATCTAACTGTCACTGCTAATTTTTAAGTTGGTGATGATGAGTACCTATTTACACAAAACAAGCATAACGACAGCCGTAATCACGCTACTTTTTACTCTGTTAGGCGGCATCAACGGGTGTTCTAGCACGCACACTGCCAAGCAAAACGCTACCAGCCTGTACGATGAAATTGGTGGCAGTAAAACTCTTAACACTGTGTTTGGTGTTGCCATTAATCGCATCTATAAAGACCCTGTTATAGGGCATTACTTTAATGGTGTTCCAAAAAGCCATTTACGCAAACAACTGGTATCACAAACGTGCGAGCTTATTGGCGGCCCTTGTGTCTACGAAGGCAAGGCCATGCTAGAGACCCACAAAGACTTAAATATTAAAGAGCGAGAATTTTATATTTTAGTGGAGTATGTGCAAGGCGCGATGCGTGATGTTGGCTTAACCTATCAACAAGAGAATCAAATTCTGCAAAAACTAGCACCAATCAAATACGAAACGATTTACCTGTAGTTTGTGGGGGGCATCTAGTGGTATCGATGCAGTATGTTTAAAAAAGCTAGGCATAAGTGAAAATGTCCTCTTTTTACCTGAATATTGATTAACTTAGCGTTCATTTTTCGTTCATCTCACATCCCCTATTCTTCTTATTAGTTCCCCAACCTAATAAGGATATTCAATGTATAAACTTCTTATCGCTCCAACCTGTTTTTTAGCAGCAAGTGCTGTATTTGCGGCTGACAAACCCATTATTAATGCTCCTTCATACGACTTTGCACAGGTTTCATTGGTGCAAACGGAATTCGCCGATTTAGATATGTTTACTCCGAAAGGCTTTGAGTTTAAGGCAAGTAAAGTACTTGGAATGAACGTTTTTGGTGAAGCCACATACTTTATGGCTGATGACAAAACCCAAGGGGTAAACATGGATGTCGACCGCTGGAAAGTGGCAGTTGGCTATATTCACCATTTTTCAAATCGCACAGTACTGGACGGTAAAGTCGGCTATGGTGAAATTGATATTAAAATAAACGACAGTGACAATGCCGTTTCAGCCGGAACCGAGTACTTTACCGGTGAAGCCAATATTCGACATATGATAACAAGCAATGTGGAAGTCTATGGCGGATTAGAATGGCAAAAATGGGATGAAGGTTCTGATCAAAAAGCCTATAAGTTAGGCACACAATACCGTTGGGATTCGATAGCAGTTGGCGGTGAATATACTAAATTCTCCGATTCCGAGGTGTTTGCTGCCTTTGTTCGCTACACCTTTTAAAAACGTTTAATTATCTGATTAATCAAAATAAAGTAGTGAAATCCTTGTGTATTTCGCTGCTTTATTTTCACAGCTTCATACTATTGATGAATACCTTTAATGTGGTTTATGGCCTATAACATAGCGGCTTGAAGCACCCTTACGAATCATTAAAGAATAATCAATCGTTATGAGGAATTTGAGCATGGAAGAATTTATTGCATCACTTGATGTTGATCAGTATCTCCCTGGCGCACTAGCGTGGGCCACCAATATACTACTTGCGTTACTTATATTAATTATAGGCATGTGGGTAGCAGGTAAAGCATACAAAGGCATGGTTGCACTAGCCGGTCGATACCCCCAATTAGACGACACCCTATTTAAGTTTTTTGGTAGCGTAATACGCTACACCATCTTAGCTTTCGTGGGCATAGCAGTACTTAACCGTTTTGGTGTACAAACCGCATCTATCATTGCATTGCTGGGTGCCGCAGGGCTTGCCGTAGGCTTAGCACTGCAAGGCACACTGTCTAATTTAGCCGCTGGCGTTATGCTACTTATCTTCCGCCCTTACAAAGTAGATGACTTTGTAGAAGCAGCAGGCAAGTTTGGTAAAGTCACCGAAATAGATATGTTCACTACCATTTTGCAAACCTTCGATAACCAACACATTATCATTCCAAATAGCCAAATTTGGGGCGAGCAAATTACCAACCACTCACACCATGAAATTCGCGGTGTAGATATGACCTTTGGTGTTGCTTATGGTGAAAGTATTGATGCTGCACGCGCCGTTATCGACAAAGTGCTCGCTGAACACCCCCATGTACTTAAAGAGCCTGCGCCGTTTGTTGAAGTAGAAACCTTAAACAACAGCTCGGTAGACTTCATTGTACGTCCGTTCTGTGAAGGTCAGCACTACTTCGATATTCGTTACTCAGTGCCTGAGCAAATTAAGAAAGGGCTTGATGAAGCGAACATTGAAATTCCATTCCCACATCGTAAAGTTATTTTGGTTAATGAGACCAATTAGACATTGATTCTGATATGAGAAGGGCGAACTAAGAAGCCTACAAATACATTGGATTCATGGCTAAACAACAACTAAGGCCTGATTTCGATATTTTATCGAACTCAGGCCTTTTTAGCGTCAAACTAAAATACTGCCAATTTTTTATATAAAAAATTAAGAATCACTTGCTCTACAACTATCTGATAACGCTTCTTGTATTACGTTCGTCAGTTCGGTGTTTCGAGGTTGCTCCGAAACACTAACTTGATGTGGAACCTGATGGAAGCTCGGCACTATTCGACCGGAAGTTTGGGAAATAGCTTCTCTTGGTCTTATGTGGTTCACTGTTAGGTACTCAACTTTTTGCTCACCTTCCAACTCTCGAACTAGAACATAAGCCTTCTTCCCTTTTTCAGTTAAGCTATATTCTTTTGTTTTCCCATCAGTGGCACTTAGTCGTTCTGAAATAGTCCCCATTCTTTTGAGTTCTGTTGTAATTCTAGAAACTCTCTGTTTAGGTGTTATACCTAATTGGTTGGTTATATCTTGAACTGTGCAAGGCTCATTGTAAGCTAAACGAATAATACCTCTATGCTGGCTTCGCTTTGATAAAAAAACTATCTCATCTTTAAATAATTTTTGTTTTACGAGAACATTAAAAATATGCTTATATGTCCGCCAAGCAATATTTTTATCGTATGTCAGATCGGTATCTACTGCTCTCAAAATTAACTGTGATGCTGCGAATGTTGCATCTACATTAAGAATTTGTTGAGGAGTCAGTTGATCAGTAGATGCTGATTCAATAAGCCTATCAAAAAAGCTTTCAATAAATGGAATAAATGAATCTGTAATAAATTCTGGGATCGTCTTAACAAAACCTCTTAACTTTAAAATAGCATCAGGAAGTTCTTCGATACGATCAATACCAGTATTTTTAAACGAAGATAATAGTTCTACTGCTTCCAACTCTTCTTTCGAAGATGGAGCGTTTGGCGTAACCATGATGTCACCTATGTTAGAAAGTGAAATAACTATAGTTTGGTTAGTAAACAATTACAATGTTTACTACGTAACATCTTTACCAAAAGATTCATAGCCAAGACGAGAGATTGTACTTTTTTTTCCTATTTCCCCCCTCAAGAAGCCATGATAAATAGAACTAGCCCCATTGTCGGTAGGATCACCGAGTTCTTGGTTAACTAAAGCCACTACGGGCCCAGCCATTCTGTAGATTGCCTTAACGCGCGTTTCATGGAGTTTCATAGTGCTTTCACCTCCCATTGTGGGCACGAAGAAATAATCTACCCCAGATTGATGAGCAAAATCGTGCATTCTCATGTTGTCGTCACAGAAGTCTTTGCATATTAGGGTAACTCCTCTGCCAAATGGGAGTTCAATAATTGCCAAGGAACGCCCTGTAGAAGTTTTTTCTACCCCATACTTTTCGTCACCTGTAAATCGAGTCATCTTGTCATGAGTAAAAGCGATTGAGCCGGTATGATCCAATGCAGTACACGTATTAAAATACGCATCTTTCTTACGGTTATATTTGTGGAAGCTTCCTGCGATCACTAGGCTTATCCCATGACCTTTTGAATTTTCTCTATTTCTATTGGTATTTAACCAGCAGGCTATCTCGTCAACTATATTATTGGGAATAGTTAGCTCAGGAAATATAACAATGTCACAATCATTTTCGACGGCGTAGTGCAAGACTTTCTCAGCTTCAGCAAAGCGATCTACACTTGGATGAATATCTTTAGCTAAAAAGCTTACGTCAGTCTCACCTCTGTCAATTTCAAACTCAACACCTGCACTTTCAAAACTACATACGCATATCTTGGGTGTTTCTCGATTTTTACTATGAAAATTTGTCCATGCTGACTCTGGTAACGCTTTAAAATCAAATGCAAAGCTAAAAGAGTTTGTCAGAATATGATTCCAATGCATTACCCTAATTGGGTTGTCTCGTTGTTTTCTTGTCGTTATAAAGTCGTTATGAGATATATCGCTTTGCAATAGGTGAACAGTATGACGAATATCGTCGTAAATAATGTCAATGGTCTCATGAGACTTTCTGGAGTTTTCATGCAAAAATTCATCCATCAACACGAAAACTGATAGTAGGTTCGCTGTTTCAAAGTACTTGTTTATTTCCTTGAACCCGCCTTCTTCAATTTTCCGAAAAGAGGACATAAGACCTGATTCGTTTAAAAAGTCTGAACGCTCTGTGGGGGTAAAGACTGAGTAATCTCCATATTCATCACTAGATAGCTCATTGGCATACTGACTAAAGTACCCCCCTATCTCTAAATGCAAGTACAATAAACAATAGGCGTCAGATACATGTTCATGAAATTTTTTTGCTAATAACCTTCTGAACTGCATGTCTTTCATCGCTCTTGACCGTCCCTGTTGTCTTGAGGTTAGATAATGTATCGACAGAGGAATAGTAAAATATTTTCGATATCAAAACCCTCTTCCTGAAAAACTATTGCTTTGACTCAAGCGCATAGCTAACCATTTAATCTACTTGCTCTGACTAATCATTGTCAACTACACCACCTGCCCGGCTGCCCAGCCGCTGCTCCAAGCCCACTGGAAATTAAAGCCCCCTAACCAACCGGTTACATCTACCACTTCGCCTATAAAATAAAGGCCTTCTACGTTTTTAGCCATCATGGTTTTAGACGATAGCTCATTGGTGTTTACACCACCAATAGTAACTTCGGCGGTTCTGTAACCCTCGGTGCCGTTTGGTTTTATTTGCCAGTTTTCTAGCGTGTTAGCAATAGCCTCGCATTCGCTGTGGCTCAGCTGCTTCACCGGTACATTGCGCCATTGATGATATTCAATAAAGCTTTGTACCATGCGTTTGGGGAACACTTTGTTTAAACAGGTTGCCAGTAGGGCATCTGGCGTGTCGGTGCGCGCCGTATTAATAAGCGCCTGCGCATCTTCAGTTGGGAGCGTATTAATACTTAACGCATCGCCAGCTTCCCAATAGCTTGAGATTTGTAGCATGGCTGGGCCACTTAGGCCGCGATGTGTAAACAGCATAGCTTCACGGAATGAGGTGTCGTTGCATTGTGCATTTACGTCTATGGCAATGCCGCTGAGTTCGGCTAATACGTCTTTGTCTTTATCTTGCAGGGTGAAAGGTACTAGAGCTGCGCGAGTGGGTAGCACATTTAAGCCGAACTGCTCTGCCACTTTGTAACCAAATGGTGTTGCGCCTAGCTTCGGCATGCTTAAGCCGCCGGTGGCAATAACGAGTGACTCACATTGGTATTCACCCAAAGAAGTGTTAAGCGTGTAACCTGATTCGGTTTTTTCAACGCTTACAATGTCGCAGCGTGTGGTAATAGTTACCCCCGCTTTATCACACTCTTTTAGCAGGAGCTCTACAATATCTTTCGCGCTGTCGTCGCAAAATAGCTGGCCGAGTGTTTTTTCGTGATAGGCAATACCGTGCTCTGCTACCAATCCAATAAAATCCCATTGGGTGTAGCGGCTTAATGCCGACTTACAAAAGTGTGGGTTTTGCGATAGAAAGTTTTCAGGGCCAGCGTACATATTGGTGAAGTTACAGCGTCCGCCTCCAGACATAAGGATTTTACGACCTACTTTTTTGGCGTGATCGAGCACTTCTACACTGCGCCCACGGGCACCGGCTTGCGCTGCACAAAACAGCCCTGCTGCACCAGCACCAATCACAATTACATCACGCTGTTTCACACTACTCACCTTTAATTGCTGTACCTGACTTGGAATATCGTTCTAATTACCCTAACTGTCTAATAATAAGGCATAGGGCAAAAACGAGCTGAATTATACGTAAATGCTGGGGGGCTACAATGTGTGCCAGCAGTTTAATTTTAAACCACTGGTGTAGTGTATTGGTAGATAGGGGTTTTTAGTCTTCGAGTGCGAAAGTTTATGCTCGCGAAAACACCGCTAAAGGATGCGTAGTGATGAGTGCCATGTGTGCTCGCGCACCCGGTTTCATGGCGTTTTCGTGGCTTACACGTACCTTTAACTGGCTGCCGCTGTCTAGGGTTACGGCATAAAGGCGGCTTTCCCCCTCGTAACGTACCCAATCTACAGTGCCATTGGGGCATTCATGGTCTGCACGTAAACTTAAATCGTCAGGGCGCACTAACAAGTCTACCTTGCCGTTAGCACCATCTACTGATGTGCCAGGCACAGTGCCAATGTCAGTGGTAACGATGCCGTTATCGAAGGTACCTGGAATAAAGCTAGCTTCACCCATAAATCGAGCCACAAAACGGCTGGCGGGCTCTGAGTAACATGCTTCTGGGGTTGCAAGTTGCTCTAGTACGCCTTTATTTAATATCCCTACCCTGTCACCTACGCTTAAGGCTTCTTCTTGGTCGTGAGTTACCCAAATAGCAGGCACGCCTGCAGCTTTAAGGGCATCGCGAATTTCCCAACGAAGGCTGTCTTTTAAGGCAGCGTCTAGGTTTGATAGGGGTTCATCTAATAAAACAAATGCCGGCCCGTGTGCCAAGGTACGGGCTAGTGCAACACGTTGCTTTTGACCACCCGATAAACGAGCAGGCTTAGCATCACGAAAATCTTCAAGGCCAAGAAGCTTTAGCCAATGATCGGCAAGCTTAGTATCTTTTAAACGGAAGCAAACATTTTGCTGAACGGTCAAATGAGGGAACAGTGCGAAATCTTGAAACACCATGCCTACATTGCGTTTTTCAGGAGGCACCGTTTTCTTCGGCGTGGCGGTCCAGTTGCCAAGGGTCATTTGCCCTTCTGAAATAGGGATAAGGCCTGCTAATGCCTGTAAGATAGTGGTTTTACCGCAGCCTGTTGGGCCCACCAGCATGAGAATTTCGTCTGAACCTAATTCTAGGTTGAGCTTATTCACTACACGGGTAGCACCATAATTAACTGACAACTCACTCACTTTAAGCATTAACTACGATCATCCTCGGAAACGGTAAACTGGGCCCGGCGTTCGCCAGAAAGCATTAATATTAATCCAAAGCCCGATAACAATACCAGCAATAACCCCGGTACAGCAGCACGGCCGAAGTAACCTGCTTCGTACACACGCCACATGTAGGTGGCTAAGGTTTCAAACCCCGTTGGCCCCAACATTAGGGTGGCAGGTAATTCTCGCATGGCTTCTAAAAACACCAAAGCGGCACCGGCTATCATGCCCCTTAAGGTAAGTGGCAACGTAATGCGCATAAATGCTTCGCGAGGGCTAGCCCCTAACACTCGTGCTGCTTTCACTAATCCGGTATCTAAATTCTCTGCGGTACTACGCACACTGCCTACGGCAAGGGGTATAAAGCGTAGAACATACGCCATCACCAATAAACCCAAGGTTTGATACAAATAAGGTAATTGAAGGCCAACGTAAACCAATGCAGTACCCATCACGATGCCAGGTACGCCAAAACCAAAATAAGTAATGCGTTCCATTAAACGTCCAGCTTTGCCTGCAATAGCCGCGTGGGCAACGGGTATAGCCAAAATAACAGCCACAATAGCAGCTAGGAAAGACGCATAAGCCGAATTCCACGCATAACTAAATTCAAACCCACCGGTACCTTCCCGTATTAGCCACAGAGTGAATACCGCAAGAGGCAATACAATAGCCAGCAACAATATAGGCATTGCCGCTAATAACATAAGGTTACGTTGCCAACGGGCTGGCCATAAACTTAAATGCCTGCCGGGGCGTTCTTTGGCGCCGCCAATACGACTTTCAATGAATAAGATCAACCCTACAATCACCATTAACTGCAAGCTCAGCATGGCAGCTTGGCTTAAGCCAAAGGCATTGTATTCGACAAAAATAACGCGGGTGAAGGTGTCTAATCCCATGATGGCAGGCGTACCAAAGTCAGACAGTGCATAAAGTGCGGCTAATAAAGCACCGGCTGCAATACTGGTGGCTACACGAGGTAATACCACGCGCCACAAACTTTTATACAAAGATACACCAAGGGTGCGGGCCGCATTGATTAGGCTGGCATCAAGGCTAAGTAACGACGCCCGTGTGGTCATCATCACAAAGGGGTAGGTGTACAACGACATCACCAAGGCCGAGCCCCACAAACCATCAATACTGGGGGTGGTAATTCCTAATACGTTTTCTATTTCGCCGCCACGGCCAAAAGAAAAGTACATGGCGAACGCACCGATATAGCTGGGTAAGGCTAAGGGCGCAGCTAAAAGAATTAGCCAAAATCGTTTGAACGGCATTTGCACGTAAGCAGTAAAGAGCGCTAGAGGCACACCTATAAGTACCGAGCCAATAATAGTCAGCACCATAAGTGATACGGTGTTGCCGAGTACGCGCAAGTTGTGGGTGTCGAAAATTTCTGCGCTATCTGATGCTAACGAAAATAAAACGCCTACTGGCAACAATGCCATTAACGCGATAATTAGAGCCAGCGGGTACGACTTTGGCCAGTTGCTCACAGCACCCCGACTTTTCGCATAAGGTTAAGCGTGGGGCGTAAATCTGCTAGTTTTCTGAGATCCATATCGGGTGGCGATATTTCAGATAATGCAGGTAAGCCTTGCGGCGGTGTAACACCTTGTACCAACGGAATTTCGTACGCTTCGCTTGCCAAATACCCTTGTACTTCGCGGCTCAGTAAATAGCGGATAAAGTTAACAGGTAAATCACCTTCGCTTAATGCCACAATACCCGAAGCATTGACTAAACAGCCTGCATCGTTTTGCGTATAGGCAAGGGCAACATTAGCGTTTGGCTTACCGGCTTTTAAGCGCAACGTGTAGTAATGGTTAGCAAAGCCCATATCCACTTCGCCCCGTTCAACGCCCATGACTACGCCAAGTTCGCCTGCGTATTTTTTCGCTTTGCTATTAACGCCTTTAAGCCAATCGGCCGTGGCCTTTTCACCTTCTAAAATGCGCATAGCGGTAACGAATGACTGGAATGAGGCATAAGCCGGAGCCCAACCCAACGCTAAATCACTATCAGCTAAGGCCATTACGCTATCTGGGATTTGATCGGGGGTTACCCGCTCTGTGTTATACGGCAATGTACGAATACGGCCGGTAACGGGTGTCCAGCTAGGATATTGGAAACCGTCTTTCAATTGCGTGGTTAAGTCGGTAGGTAACGGCTTCGCTAAACCTGAATCGGTTACCATGCCAATACTGCCGGTATCTACCGCCCAAAATAAATCGGCGCGCTTCACCCCTGCTTTTGCTTCTGCAGCAAGGGTATTGGCTAACGCGGCTGAAGCGCCGCGTCTAATTTTTAGGTTAAGCTGTGGATTACGTTTTTTAATGGCATCGAGCACATTTTCATACAAACCACCTTCGCCACGCCCTAAATAAAGGGTGAGATCACCTTCCAACTTAGGAAGGGATTCTACCGACACACTTGCAATGGTGTTGGCAAAGCTCAAACTGCTGATAGGTAAACTACCTAACGCACCTGCGGCGGCTAAACCTTGTAAAAATGTTCTACGTTGCATTTGAAAAAACTATTCCTTAGAAAACGTCTTTACGACTTTTTTCTGCTTCTACTAACAAGGAACGAGCGCGATCTAATTTCGTTTGCATAGTTTCCACTACACCACGAACCGCCTCTACGCCTTTACCGCCAGTAATTGCTTGTGGAAGGGTTACGTTAAAGTCTTTTTCTAAGTCTTCAACTAGGTCGGCGTCTAATTCAATTAGCGCCCCTTCTACCCCTTCAAAGCGTTGTAAGTAAGTATCGTGAACCAAGGTGGTGGCAACTTCAGTCAGTTGCTCTGCCGATTTAGCCACTACGCGATCTAAACGCTTTTTAATATCGTCAATAACTTCAGGCGCGGTGGTTGGTTCAACTTCAGTGGTTTGTACTTTGGCAACCAAACCCTGCTTTTGATATTGTGACGCAAGTTTAACTGCGCCTAACGCTTGCCACAAGGCTTGATTAAGTTTGGTTTGCTCTGCGCGAACGTCTTCTACAGATTTGCCGTTTTCGATACCCATTTTAATGCCATAGATACCCTGCCATATAGACGCATAAACAGGTACGTACTGAGTTTCAATCGCAGAATGAAAATCGACTTCTTCCCAATATTCAATTAACACGTCTGTGTCCACGTTTTTGCTGTCTTTTTCGTACGCATCAACAACACTGCCGAATTTTTCTTCTAACCAGTGCACTTCTTCTGTGTACTCACCAATATGAGCTTGAAGATTGTTTACATGTTCGCTGATTACACCATTTGCAAAGGCGCTGCTTGTGCCCAATGATAAGGTCACTGCTAATACTAATACCGAGGCACTTAGCTTCTTGATTGTTGTTGTCATCACTTTTCCTAGTACGCTTTTAATTATGCAAATGATACTTATTATCATTAATTAAGTAAAGGTAACTCGACGTATGATTATGACATACTTTCGCATTACCAAATTGACATTGAAGTCAGTAACTACGGTGTTTGCACCGAAAGTTGCGTTTAGCAATTCATCGTATAACCGCTATTCACTGGCTGTTTGCGACATAGTTATATTACATTTTAACGACACTATGCGATCAACTTTATTCAGGCTAGGCAATCGTAAAAATCTATCTATAATTTTATGACGTTTACAAACTTAGGCTTGCTAACTGGGTTTGGGTGGTAATTTTTACGATCAAAAAAAAGCCTGAGCATTACGTCACAGTATGCTCAGGCCTTTCAATAGGTTTAGTGCTTAGTATTGAATTTGCTGTTACAAGCTTTTTAGCATGCTCTCGGCATCACTGACTTCAAAGCGACCAGGATCTTCTACACTGATTTTTTTCACTACGCAGTCTTCAACTAACATGGCGTAACGCATTGAGCGCAAGCCACCAAAGTCGCTGGTATTCATGTCTAAACCAATTTGCTTAGTGAAATGACCGTTGCCGTCTGCCAGCATCATAATCTCTTCAGCGTTATTCGCTTTTCCCCATGCGTCCATCACGAACGCATCGTTAACCGATAAGCAAATAACCGTATCTACGCCTTTAGCTTTAATTTTATCTGCCAATGCTACATAGCCCGGTAGATGTGCTTGAGAACAGGTTGGCGTAAACGCGCCAGGCACTGCAAACACTACTACACGCTTGTCGTTAAAAAGCTCGGCAGTGCCGGGGTTTGTCATCTCACCGTTTACTAAAAGGCTGAAATCCACCTCGGGCAAGGTGCTACCAACTTCTATCATGCTGCTCTCCTAGGATTTTTGACGTAAATACACATCGAATCTATGTTTTTTACTTTCTATTGCCATTGATGGATTATTTCCCGCTAACACTTCTGCACTATTAGGGCGTTTTACCACTACTCTAGACGACGCTAATGCCAACGCAGGCGCGAGTAACGCGTCGGCGTCGGGGTCGTGTCCAAGCAATTGTTGAAACAATCGCATTTCCTTCTTCACCAAGGCTGATTTCTTTTTGTGCGGAAACATAGGGTCTAAGTAAATCGCATCTACGTTTTCACCATTCCAGTATTGCATTACATCGCCACTATTTCCATGTTGTAGTGCTAATCGATCTGCAAGCTCTGGGTAGGCAGTTTTTAAACGTCGAATACCATCTTCAAGCAACGCCGCTACAATTGGCGAACGCTCAATCATAGTGACCTTGCAGCCTACGCTTATCAACACAAAAGCATCTCTTCCTAAACCCGGCGTAGCGTCTACTACATGCCATGGCCCTGTACTTTTAAGATCAGTATTTTTAAAATCAGCACTTTTGAGCGTATTGCCTTTAAACCCGATGGCTTTCACGATAGGTTCTTTTCTGCCACCGCCATGGGCTTTGCGATATAAACTGGCAGGAGAAGCAAAATCTACCACAACAGGCAGGGTTTTCTTTTCATTTGCATCTGCAAGCCCAAGTACATTGTCGTTAACCTGCAAGTAAAAACCCTCAACAGGTTTTTCATCAATAGGAAAACCCCAGTTTCCACTGATAGTTAGGGCGAGGGCTTTGTCGCTTTCAAAATTCGCATCAATTTCGGTGCTAGCAATCACTAGAGGCAGAGTACTAAGCATGGCCATATTGCTCCTTATGCCCTATCCAGCGGTTGATAATCGCTTGTGCGTGGGAAGGATATTGTTCCCATAAGGTATACGCAATTTCTTGTACTTTGGGAATAAGCGCGGCGTCTCGCACTAAATCAGCAATTTTAAGCTCTGTCATGCCGGTTTGACGAGTACCCATAAACTCCCCTGGGCCACGAATTTCCAAGTCTCGCTGCGCAATATAAAACCCATCATTAGACTCACGCAGTACGCTTAATCGCTGAGTTGCCGTTTTAGATAAGGGGCTTTGGTACATGAGTACACATTGGCTTTCTACTGCGCCACGCCCTACTCGACCTCGAAGCTGATGCAATTGGGCTAACCCTAACCGTTCAGGGTTCTCAATAATCATAATACTAGCGTTAGGAACATCTACCCCTACTTCAATTACCGTGGTGGCGACTAACAAATCGAGCTCACCAGCTTTAAAATCGGCCATGACTTGTAGTTTTTCAGCAGGCTTCAAGCGTCCATGCACTAAACCTACGTTAAGTTCAGGTAATGCGGTGCGAAGAATAACCGCAGCATCTTCAGCCGCTTGGCATTCCAATACTTCCGACTCATCAATAAGGGTACAAACCCAGTAGGCTTGCCTGCCATTTGCTTTGCACGCCGTGCGAACTCGCTCAATCACATCGGCTCGACGTGAGTCAGGTAACACCACCGTGGTTACTGGAGTTCGCCCTGGGGGTAGTTCATCAATAATCGATGTGTCTAGGTCGGCATAGGCGGTCATTGCCAGCGTTCTAGGTATAGGGGTTGCTGTCATAATTAACTGGTGAGGGTATCGCCCTTGTTGTTCACCTTTATCGCGAAGCGCAAGGCGTTGATGTACACCAAATCGGTGTTGTTCATCCACAATCACCAAGGCGAGTTGTTGGTATGTCACGCTTTCTTGAAAAATCGCGTGGGTACCCACCAACATTTGCACATCGCCACTTTCAAGCCGCGCTAACACTTCGGTGCGGGCTTTGCCTTTAAGCTTACCGGCTAGCCACCCAATCTCTATCCCCAGCGGTGCAAACCATTCTCGAAAGTTGTTCGCATGCTGTTCGGCAAGTAATTCGGTGGGAGCCATAAGCGCAACCTGATGCCCAGCCCCAATAGCAGATAGCGCCGCAAGAGCGGCCACTAAGGTTTTCCCTGAGCCTACGTCGCCTTGCACTAAGCGCATCATGGGCCTGGGGTGTTGCATATCTTGCTGAATATCGGCCACTACCCGCTGCTGTGCCCCTGTGGGAGAAAACGGTAATTGGGCCAACATTTTTTCAATAAGAGGCTTGTCGACCTTAATGCTAATACCAGGCTGCGCATCTGAAAGCTTACGAACTTTTAATACACTTAAATGGTGTGACAAAAGCTCTTCTAAAATTAATCGATACTGAGCAGGATGGAGTCCTTCTTCCATTTCATGCACATCGGTATCGGGGGCTGGCCGATGTACCGCATGCAATGCTTCGTTTAGGCTTATCTGGTCGCTGTACATACCTTCAGGCAGTAAGTCGGCCAGTGCGCCTTTATCTAACATTTTAAGCGCTTGGTCGGTTAAATTTCGCAGGGTGAGTTGCTTTACCCCTTCGGTGGTGGGGTAAACCGGCGTTAAAGATTCTGCTTCTAGCGGTGCGTCTTCATCGATTAATTTGAATTCGGGGTGCATCATTTCAATGCCCCACTTACCGGTGCGAACTTCACCAAAACATCGTATTAGGTTGCCCGGTGTCATCATCGTGCGCTGCACTGCGCCAAAGTGAAAAAAGCGTAAAGTAATAGTGCCTGTACCATCGCTTAGCTTCACCACTAACATGCGTTTTTTGCCGTATTGGATGTCGGCGCTTTTCACTTCGCCCTGCACACTAACATGAGTAAACGGACGGCACTCTGCCACACTGTAAACCCGTGTTCTGTCTTCATAACGCAGCGGCAAGTGAAACAGCACGTCTTGTAAGGTAAATAAGCCAATTTTAGCCAGCTTTTCGGCCACTTTAGCGCCTACCCCTTTTAGGGCGGTGATGGGCGTGGTGGCAAGAGTTTGCATTTGACCGACATTCCTTAAAACAAGCGTATGATTTCATTAGGGTAATGAAAGCAATCATTTATTAGAAACGAAGTGTAATAGATTGCGAGAAGCTTGGCGAGTACGGTTTAAGGCCAGTATGACAGGTCTACGAGTCTGGCTGGGCTAGGCGCGCGTAGTCACTGCCTCGTCATTGTCAGATAGGGCGTGTAACGCTTCAGGCGTTAGCTGCATTTGCTTCCACCAACTTGCTGGTGCATCAATGCGGCCAATGTCGTCAATCGCAGGATATGGAACCCCTTTCGTCTTACTTAGAGCGCACAGTCTGGGGTAACCTCTTTCGAACAAGAGTTTTTGGCATTCTTCTTCGGGTAAGTGTTCAACATCGTACATGCCGGCTAGTTCCCGCTGACGCTGTGCTTCATAAAGCACTAACGCTGCCGCAACCGACACATTCAACGACTGCACCATGCCCGCCATAGGAATGATGATATCTTGATCGGCCATAGCAATGGCTTCATCGGTAGCGCCGTAGCGTTCTTGACCAAAAATAATCGCGGTAGGTTTGGTGTAATCCACCTCACGAAAGCCCACGGCAGTATCAGACAAATGAGTGACTAACACTTGCATACCCTGCTGCTTCAGTGCGCCTATAGCGTTTCCTAAACTGTCGTGATTAGTTTGGCGAACCCATTGCTGGCTGCCCATGGCGGTGTCGCCACGAAACTGATATTTCTCTTCCCACACGGTATGCACGCGGTGAATGCCAATGGCATCACAAGTACGGACTACCGCCGATACATTGTGGGGTTTGTGTACATTTTCAAGGCAAACCGTAAGGTCAGTTTGCCTTTTTGCCAACGCACTTCGAATGCGAAGGTAGCGCTCTGGCGACATGGCTTACTCCGGCAATTCCATCACGCCGTCGATTTCAATTTGTGCGCCTTTAGGCAATGCAGACACTTGCACTGCAGCACGGGCTGGATATGGTTTGGTAAAGTAACGGCTCATAATTTCATTTACCGTCGCAAAGTGACTTAAATCGATAAGAAAGATGTTCACTTTTACCAAGTCGTTGGTGGTGCCACCCGCGGCATCACACACCGCTTTTAAGTTTTCAAAAACCTGTACCGCTTGTTCAGCAAAGTCTTCTGAAACCATTTCCATGGTCTCTGCCACTAAAGGAATTTGGCCTGAAAGATATACTGTTGTGCCAGCCTTAACGGCTTGACTGTAAGTACCAATAGCGGCAGGTGCCTTATCGGTCTGAATAATAGACTTAGACATAATGGATCCTAAAAATTTTTAAAAAGTTAGTGTCTGGACTGACTATGACGTGACACTTTCTGAACCTCTGGCATGGTGCGGATTTTTTTCATCACTCTTGCCAAATGTACGCGATTTTGCGTGGTAATTTCGATGTCGATAAAGTAGATATTACTCTCTTTTTCTTCTGTTTGCAGTCCAATAATATTGGAATCGCAACCAGAAATTGTGTTCGTTAGGGTAGCAAGGGTTCCCTGATGATTAAACAGTTCAATTCGCAGCGAGGCTTTAAATTCACCTTGAGGTTCATCGTCCCAACGCATTGGTAATACGCGCTGAGGCTCTTCTTTTGAAAGCTTGCGAATGTTGTTGCAACCAATTTGGTGAATCGTCATACCACGGCCAGGGCTTAATACCGCCACAATTTCATCGTCAGGGATAGGGTGACAACAACGGGCATAATGCACCAATAATCCTTCGGTACCGCGGATAGCCACGTTACCTTTTTTCTCTGGTAAATCTGTGTTCTCACCTAACAATCGGCGGGCAACAATAGCGCTTAGCTCGTTACCTAAGCCTATATCTATAAGTAAAGAATCAAAGTCGTCATGCTTAGTTTCAGCCACTACCCGTTCAATATCGGCCTCTGGAATATCGTCCAGCTTCACTTCACCTAATGCATGGCGCAGTAAGCGATTACCCATGTTCACTGCTTCTTGCGAATGCTGTTTACGCAAATATTGGCGAATGCGGGTGCGTGCGCGAGCACTTACTACGAAGTTCAGCCAATTAGCATTGGGCTTAGCTTTAGGTGAGGTAATAATCTCTACGGTTTGGCCATTTTGTAGTGGCTTACTTAAGCTGTAGTTTCTACGCTCTACTCGAACCCCAACGCAGGTGTTACCAATATCTGAATGCACCGCGTAGGCGAAGTCTACAGCCGTAGCGCCCATGGGCAGCTCAATAATGCGGCCATCTGGGGTAAACACGTATATTTCTTCTGGGAATAAATCGGTTTTAACCGATTCAATAAATTCGAAGGATGAACTGGCTGATTGTTGAAGCTCAAGTAACGACTGCATCCACTTACGCGCTCTGAGTTGCGCAGTAGTGCCGTTGTCGCCAGGCTCTTTATAAAGCCAATGCGCGGCAACCCCTTTATCTGCCATTTGATCCATTTCTTGGGTACGAATTTGTATTTCTACCGGAATACCATGGGGGCCAATAAGCGAGGTGTGCAACGACTGATAGCCATTGGTACGGGGAATGGCAATGTAATCTTTAAAGCGATTTTCAATTGGCTTATACAAGCTATGCATAGCCCCTAACGAGCGATAACAATTATCGACTGAATCGACCACAATACGAAACGCGTAAATGTCCATCACTTCGTTGAACATGAGTTCTTTGTTACGCATTTTGCGGTAAATAGAGTACAGATGCTTTTCGCGGCCCAGCACGTCCGACTCAATTTTATAAGCCGTTAAGCGAGTGCTAAGTTCTTCACGAATATTTTCAATAATTTCTTTACGGTTACCGCGTGCTTGGCGAACCGCTGATTTCAGTGCGCGATGGCGCATAGGGTACATGGCAAGAAAACCTAAGTCTTCTAGCTCATTTTTAATATCGTGAATACCTAAGCGATGGGCAATAGGTGCATAAATTTCAAGGGTTTCAAGAGCAATACGACGGCGTTTGTCAGGGCGAAGCGAACCGAGTGTACGCATATTGTGGGTACGGTCAGCTAGCTTAATCAGAATAACCCGGATGTCTTGCACCATGGCCATCATCATTTTACGGAAGTTTTCAGCCTGTGCTTCTTGCTTACTGCTAAAAGCAATTTTATCTAGCTTACTTACCCCTTCCACCAGCTCAGCAACGGTTTCACCGAAAGCTTCAGCAAGATCTTCCTGGCTGTAATGGGTATCTTCAATCACGTCGTGTAGCAAAGCTGCCATGAGAGTTTCATGGTCTAAATGCATGTCGGCAAGAATACTGGCAACAGCAACAGGGTGCGTAATATAAGGGTCGCCACTTGAGCGCATTTGTCCATCGTGGGCTTCTTGAGCCAACACAAACGCCTCTTGTACCAGCTGAACTCGGTCAGCAGGCAAGTACTTTATTACTTTCTGTTTTAAGCCTTCAAACAAATACACGGACTAGTGCGACTCCTGATTAACGTTACAACCTTTAGAATACGTAGAATTGAGCCTTTAGCCAATACCCAAAAAGCAAAGCGCCAGTGCTTTTTTCAAAGCACTGGCGCTTAAACATACAATAGTTACCCTGCTGGTGTAACTATTGATCAGAAAGAATGTTTGCTACTGACGAAAATTCAGCGTGTTCTTGTTGTTCTTGATCACGCAAATCGTCTTGTTCTAATGTGCTAGCAGTTACCAAACCTTCTTCGATTTCACGAAGTGCAGTTACGGTAGGCTTATCGTTTTGCACATCAACCATTGGAGTTTTACCTTCGGTGGCAATTTGGCGTGCACGACGAGCCGCTACCAAAACCAAATCAAAGCGGTTACCAATTTTATCTACGGCATCTTCAACTGTTACGCGGGCCATGTATTTCTCCGAAAATTAGGTTGATCAAGTAATTCAAAAAACGGCCGCGTAGTATACACCTTTGTAGAGTGCGATCCTAGCGGTTTGTTTGAAATTAAAACAATATAAATATTAAGCAGATCCGAGCAATTCGTCCAATAAAGGCTGATAACGCATTTGTTGTTTCATTGTTCGTAAACGCTGTGAAATCACAATCGCTTCTAAATCGTTAAGCGCGGTCGCAAAATCATCGTTAACAATAACGTGGCTGAACTCACTAAAATGGGACATTTCTGCCACGGCTTCTTTCATTCTACCGGCAATCACTTCATCGCTATCTTGACCACGATTGGTTAAACGTTGCTCTAGCACCTCGATTGAAGGAGGCAAAATGAAAATACCGCAGGTATCTGGCATGAGCTTTTGCACCTGACGTGCGCCTTGCCAATCAATATCTAGAAATACATCTATACCACGGTGCAAGGTTTGTTCAATGGTTACCCGTGAAGTGCCGTAGTAATTACCGAACACTTCAGCCCATTCAAAGAAAACGCCTTGTTCAATTAACGCTTCAAATTGTTCACGGCTGACGAAATGATAATGCTGCCCATCCACTTCCCCCGGACGAGGTTTACGGGTAGTGTGGGACACTGACACTTCCATTGCATTATCGCTATTAGACGCGTACTTTTCCATTAGCGCCTTTATAAGGCTGGATTTTCCTGCGCCTGATGGCGCTGCAAGTATAAATAAGTTTCCGAGTAATGATGCCATGAAAGTATTAAATATATCTTAAAATATGGTGATTTCGTGGAGCAATGATAGCATATTGAACCGTTAAGCCGTAGTAGCAATCGTTTCGAACACATACTCACATTGCCTACGCGTGTACCTTTAACAAAGCAATGCATTTACCGTTAGCTTAAATTCGGCGCTGTTTTAGGGAAAGACAAAAAGTACGACACATAAACATGGAGCAACAACTTTGCCTTACGTTGAACACAACCCCAGCTCTACGCCAAACGCCTGTGTGATTTGGCTTCATGGTTTAGGCGACTCGGGTCATGGCTTTGCGCCTATCGTGCCTGAGTTAAAGCTACCCGATAGTATGTCGGTAAAATTTATTTTTCCTCATGCTCCAGAGCGCCCAGTTACCATTAATGGTGGTATGCGGATGCGTGCTTGGTATGACATAAAGTCACTCGATTTTAATAGCCGTGCAGACTTAAGTGGTGTGCTTGAGTCTGCCGCTCATGTAGAAACACTTATCCAAGAGCAAGTCGACAAAGGCATTCCTACCGATAGGATTGTATTAGCAGGCTTCTCACAAGGGGGGGTTATTGCACTTCACCTTGCGCCTCGCTTTAAGCATAAGTTGGCTGGTGTTATGGCACTTTCCACTTATATGTGTGAACCAAGTTTGTTGGCACAAGAAGCTACCGACGTAAATCGAGACATACCCATCATGATGGCTCATGGCGAACAAGATGAAGTCGTGCCTATTTTTATGGGTAATGCGGCTTATAAAACGTTAACCGATAACGGCTTTAACGCCACTTGGCAAACCTATACCATGCAGCACAACGTCTGTATGCAAGAAATCAGTGATATTTCAGCGTGGCTTCAAAAGGTACTTGCTTAGGCTTTTTGGGTTAGGTTCTTTTACTAAGCGCCTTAGGCTACATCGTCTCGCTAGTACAGCGCTACTAAATAGCAGGTTTATTCGCTCAGTGAGTTAGCACTACATAACACGGTTTCTGCCAGCACCTTTCGCTTCGTAAAGGTGCTCGTCGGCCAGTTTAATCGCATCATTGATGTTGATGTCAGTGAGTGCTGTCGCCACCCCAAAACTGGCTGTGATCGGATGGTGAATATTGCCTTCTATGAAAGGTGACTTTTCAATCTCCACACGAATTTTTTCAGCCAACTTCACTGCCACACTCAAGCTTGTTTTGGGGTAAAGAATTAGAAATTCCTCTCCCCCGGTTCGTGACACAACATCGGTGGATCTAATCGCTTTTTTCATTAGTGTAGCAAGCTTAATTAGTACTCTGTCTCCTACATCATGACCGTAGTTATCGTTTATTTTTTTAAAATAATCGATATCCACCACCACAACACTTAAAGGAAAGTAATCCGCTGGGTTTTTAATTGCGCGTTCAAAATAAACCGATTCCAGAAAACGCCGGTTTGGTACTTTCGTTAACGGGTCAGAGTTAGCTTGGCGAAGCTTCTCTAAATTATCGGTCATCATCTCTTTTCTGCTTTTGTGCCAAAAGTATTCAGAAATAAACGCAACCACAATGAAACAGCCAAGCGCTATTAAGAAGCGAGAGACATCCTCACCACGATAGTTCGCGGGAATGGATTCTTGGTTGTAAACGATAAAGGCTAATACGACTACTGTACCCGTGACGTAAAAAATAGCAGCTCTAAAACGCACAATAATAATTTGAATCAAAATGATCGGGTACACGAAGTGCAGCCCAGTGTTATTGTAGCCGCCGGTAATGGTGAGCACAGCCACCATTACCGCAACGACAAACCCCGCTATATAGTAAAAAATATTACTGTTTTTAAAAATATGCGACAACGCGGCATTAACAAAAACTGAAAACGAAAAAAAACCTAACCAAAACGCAAGATAGTGATCACCCCGCGCTAAATTTTGAACCGCAAGCGCGGCCATAATAAAACCGCCAATATACGAAATAAAATACAGCGTTAATCGGCGTCGTTTCGCTTCGGCATTATTTAAGTGTGTATTTTCGAGAAATTCACGTAATGAAGCACTGTCCATATAACAGAGGGCTTATCGTTATATTATGATTGCATTAGTCATAGTCACTCTACGTACAATTTCGCAACTGTAAACCTGTGCGCAAGTTAAAGATTTAAGTACAATGTATTTATAGTCGAACAAAAGCCTCAAGCAAAAGCCGTCAGGTTGCTTTAGGTTCTATGCCTTAATCAAGGCCCTAGACAGGATATTAATGATGCAAGCAGCCCCCAAGAGAACAATTCGTATCGCCACTCGCAAAAGCGCGCTGGCGCTGTGGCAAGCAGAATACGTGAAAGCGAAACTGTTAGAGCATCACGATGGGATAGCGGTTGAGTTGGTGCCTATGAGCACTCAGGGCGATAGAATACTTGATACGCCGCTGGCGAAAATTGGTGGTAAAGGCTTGTTTATAAAAGAGCTTGAAGTCGCCATGTTAGAAGGCAGAGCCGATATTGCCGTGCATTCAATGAAAGATGTACCGGTTGAATTCCCAGAAGGCTTTGGCCTTCACGCTATTTGCGAACGCGAAAACCCATTTGATGCCTTTGTTTCAAATCACTTCGATAATTTAGACGCGTTACCAGAAGGTGCTGTGGTGGGTACCTCGAGCCTTCGCCGCCAATGCCAAATTCGTAAGCATCGCCCAGATCTGAAAATTAAAGACTTACGCGGCAATGTGAATACCCGCCTCGCCAAACTAGATGCGGGCGAATACGATGCCATCATTCTTGCCTCGGCGGGCCTCATACGTTTGGGCATGGAAGAGCGCATTAAAACGGGCTTACCGGCTTCGGTATCACTTCCTGCCGTTGGGCAAGGTGCTGTAGGTATTGAGTGTCGCAATGACGATGCCGAGCTTATTGCGTTACTTCAAGCGCTGAACCATGGTGAAACTCAAACCCGAGTGAGCGCAGAGCGTGCTATGAATGAACGCTTAGAAGGCGGTTGCCAAGTACCTATTGGTAGTTTTGCTACCCTTGACGGAGACAGCATAACCTTAACCGGCATGGTGGGACAGCCAGATGGCTCAACCTTATTGTTCGCTTCTGCAACAGGCCCTACAAAAAATGCGAAGAGTATTGGCGTAGAAGTCGCCGAGGCATTGCTTGAACAAGGTGCAGGGGAAATTCTTAGCGCATTGTATGACTAATGTATGTTAACGCTAACATATGCGGTTGCTGACTTATGCTATTAATTACCCGCCCGCTTCCTAAGTTACAGGCAAGTGCAGATGCTTTCGAACAGGCGGGTATTGATACAATAGGCGTTGCTACATCAGATATTCAAAGCATCCCTAGTAAGGCAGGCAAGCTACAACAGTTTTTGTTGGGCTCGCCCAGCATTAATATTATTATTGTTACTAGCATTTATGCCGTGCCAGCAGCACTTCACGCACTTAATCAAGCCTCTTTTTTATCTGCGCCCCCTACGTTAATAGCGGTTGGCGATGCCACGGCTAACGCATTACACAGCGCTAATTTACCTTTAAAAATCGTCACCCCTTCGCTACATACGTCCGAAGGTATACTGGTCATGCAGCAACTTAATGAGGCAAACTGTACACAAGTCGTTATTATAAAGGGCGAAGGTGGTAGAGATACGCTTTCTCACGTTTTGGGCGAGAGAGGCATATCGGTTACCGAGTTTTGTGTTTATAAAAGAGAACCACTTACAAACCCAATTTACACAAAGCGCTGGAAAATTGGCGATGTTAGCGGCATTATCGCTACAAGCGAGAATTTAGCAAAGCAACTTATTTCTACTCATAGTAGACAAATATTAGCGTTGCCCTGGTTAACGGTAAGTGAACGAGTTGCAACGAGTTTACGTAATCTTGGGATAGCACGCGTTTCGGTGTGCAACCGCGCCACCGATCAGGCATTAATTGCCTGGGTAAAGGAAAATTGGGAGTATTAAATGTCTGACAAGAATGAGAAGGACCCTCAAAACGGGGAATTGGTAAGCGTGGAATCATCATCAAGTACGACATCAGAAGCGACGTCAGCGAACACGGCTTCCGCTAGCGATACCGTATCACCTAAAGCTTCATCTAAAAGCACACCACAAAAAACGAAAAAATCGTCGGGAACCAAGCTTCTATGGTTTGTGGTTATTATTATTTTCCTTTTAGTTCTAGGCATTATTGGTGCTGGTTACTGGTACTACACCCAACAACAAGGCAGCAGCGATTCCCTTGCCAAAGCCCAACAGGCAAATACAGCGCAAGTCAACGACATGCTTGCCGATCGTAAGCAGACAGCAGACGCATTGCGTACGCTAAATAGGCAAAACGATGAATTGAAAGAGACGCTTAATGCACTGCAACAACAAAACAGTGCGTTAGTGCAACAAGCAGAAGCAACCCAGCAACAACTCAATAGCATGGAAGGTCAGCGCCCTGCCGATTGGCTTATTGCCGAGGCTGATTATTTGGTTCGCATGGCAGGTAGAAAATTGTGGTTGGAAAACGATGTTCGTACAGCAACCTTGTTATTAGTGAACGCAGATAAGCGATTGAAATCACTAGCCGACCCTTCGGTGTTGCCGGTTCGCGCTAAACTTGCTGAAGACATTCAAACCCTTCAGCAAATGAACCCAGTATCACAAAGTTCAGTGGCGCTTGCCCTCACCGGCATGTTGGCGCAAATCGATAAGTTACCGTTAGATACCTTTGAAAAACCAGTAGACGCAAATGCTGATAGCAACGAACTGTCTGAATCGGCGGACGACTGGAAAGAGAACCTTGCGAAAGTATGGCACTCCATTGTCGATGGTTTCTTAACCGTGAAAAGCTTAGAGGGTCCGGTTGAACCTGTGATGTCGCTGCAAGCTCAATTTTTAGTGAAAGAGCAGCTTCGCTTACAATTAATGCACGCTCAGTCTGCTGCACTTAAAGCGGACTCAGGTCTGTATGAGCAATCTTTGCTTTACGCTAAAACCATGCTTGAAGAGCATTACGATGTAGAAAAGAGCCAAGTTACTGGTTTTATCTCAGCACTTGATAACCTTGTTGATACCGACATTTCACAACCAATCCCTAGTCAGTTGGCATCACAAAAGCCGCTTGAGCAATTATTAGAATCTCGTGTAAAACAAGCATTCAGTCAGGGAGCTAGCGCATTATGAAATGGTTAGTCATTGCCCTTGCGGTGCTGGCCGCATTTATTGTTGCGCTTATTGTTGGCCCCATGATTTTGGGCGACAAAGGCTACGTGCTGATTTCATTAGGTAATACCGCGATAGAAACCAGCCTAATTGGTTTTTGCATTATCATTATTTGCGCCATTATCAGCTGGTATATTATCTCTAAGTTGGTGTTATGGACATTAAGCTTGGTAACGGGATCTCACCGTTGGTTTGGTGCATTAGGTGAGCGTAAACGCAAGCGTGCCTTTTACCATGGTTTACAGTCATTAGCAGCTGGCGACCTAAAAAGTGCTCACAAGGCACTTAGCCAAACCACAAATGGTGATTTTGAAGGGGTAAACTACTTGGCTGCCGCACAAGTAGCACAAAGCCAAAACGACCCACAAAAAGCCCGTTACTTCTTACTGCAAGCAGCAGAGTATGACAGTGCCAAAGTAGCTGCCACTATCGTGATGGCGCGCATTGATGTTTCTGAAGGTAAGTATACCGACGCACTTGAAAAGCTAGACAGCTTAGATGAAGAAGAAGCCAACAACCCACAAGTGATACAACTTAAAGCGTCGATAATGGCAGAGCAAGGCCAATGGCAAACCTTGCAAGAAAAGCTAAGCGGTTGGCGCAAGGCGTTACCGAAAGAAGATTACACCTTATGGTCGCAGCGAATTGCCAAGGGCAAGCTAGCTGAAATTGCCAGTAAAAACGGCGCTGCTGAGCTTAAAACCCACTGGGAAGGGTTACCGCGTAAAATTAAGCAAGACGACGCATATCGCGCGGCCTATATTCAACAATTGCTTGAACAAGGCATGCATGCCGAAGCACAAACGCTGCTAGTAGAGTGGCAAAAACGTGGCCCGCACCCTGCTCTATTTCCCTATTTCACCCAGTTGAACATTCCGAATGCTGCCCCTTCACTGCGGTTGCTGGAAAGCTGGATTAAACAAGACAGCGAAAATGTTGAGTTATATTCAACGTTGGGAAGAGTCGCGTTTAACGCTGGTGACGACATTCTAGCGGAGAAAGTGTTATTAAAAGCCGTGAAGATGGAATCGAACAAAGATGACCTGTTATTGCTGTCAGCCATTAGTGAACGTAGACACGATAGCACCACGGCGTTGCAATATTATAAGGAAGGTCAACAGCTGGTGTAGCTTTACGCTGTAAGCTTTTAATTTAAAAGAAGATAAAAGAAAGGCCAGTCATTTCAAATCGACTGGCCTTTTTCTTTTTTATTGTACGCTATACGCTGAGTTTTACGCTGATGTGCGGTCTACCGCTTTAGGTTCGGCTAAGGCTTTACGCCGTTGCAGCGATTGATAAAACGGTGCGTAAGTGGGGCGCATCACGTATTTACCATCGCCCGCCTTTGCTAATAACTCGCCATTTTGCCACGCGATATTACCGTTACAAATGGTCATAACGGGCACACCTGTAATTTCCATACCTTCGAAAATATTGGTTTCAATATTCGACATATGGGTGTCGGCAGAAATCACTTTTGTGCCTTTCGGATCCCATATCACTAAATCAGCATCCGAGCCTTCCCGTACCGCGCCTTTGGCAGGATACATATTGAAGATTTTGGCAGCATTGGTAGACGTCACTGCCACAAACTCGTTAGGGGTAATTTTGCCGCCGTTAACGCCTTTTTCCCATAATACCGCCAAGCGTTCTTCTACCCCGGCAGTGCCGTTTGGAATTTGAGTGAAGTTGTCTTTACCCATGGCTTTTTGTTCATTACAAAAAGCGCAGTGGTCGGTAGCGGTGGTTTGCAACGTGCCCGATTGTAGGGCTTTCCATAGTACGTCTTGATGCTTTTTAGGCCTAAACGGTGGGCTCATAACGTGGGCCGCTGCGCGCTCCCAACTGACATCTTGATACACGCTATCATCTACCGTTAAATGCCCAGCCAGCACTTCACCATAAACGTGGTGCCCGCGCTGCTGTGCATAACGAATAGCATCAACCGACTCTTCCACCGAGCAATGCACTAAATACAAAGGTGCACCTAGGGTTTCAGCAATACTAATGGCACGGTAAGCCGCTTCACCTTCAACCATAGGCGGGCGAGATAATGGATGCGCTTCAGGCCCTGTTATGCCTTTTTCCATTAATTGCTGTTGTAAGTGATACACCAATTCACCGTTTTCAGCATGCACGGTTGCAATAGCGCCCAATTCCATACAACGGGTAAAGCTAGACACCAGAATATCATCGGTGGCCATGATGGCATTTTTATAAGCCATGAAGTGCTTAAAGCTATTAATGCCGTATTCGGTAGCCAGGGTTTCCATGTCTTTATGAACGCTGTCATCCCACCAGGTTATCGCCACGTGGAAGGTATAGTTAGACATGGATTTTTCAGACCAGTCTCGCCACTGCTGATAAGCCTCCATCAAAGGCTGTCCTGGGCTGGGGATAACAAAGTCAATAATGGTCGTGGTGCCACCTGCTAGGGCGGCAGCGGTGCCAGAGGCAAAGTCATCGGCGGCTACCGTACCCATAAATGGCAGTTGCATATGTGTGTGCGGGTCGATGCCACCCGGCATGATTAGCTTTTCAGAGACATCGACTATCTCTACATCTGATTCATTTACAGCAAGATCTTCGCCTATTTTAGTAATTTTTCCGTCTTCGCAAAGTACATCGGCTTTGTAAGTCATTTCGTGGGTAACTACGGTACCACCGCGTAATAATATGGCCATTTTTGTGTCCTGTTTCGCGTAAAATTAAGAGGCTTTTGCTAGCTCACCAACGTTTGTGTTCACGGTGTTAACTAGCTTGCCCGCCGCAAAGTAATAAATGATGGCGCCAGAAATAGAACCGGTAAACCATCCATAGTTATAAAACCATGTGAATACATCTGCAGTAATGGCTAACAATGTGATGCCAACTGGAATTAAGAAAGCAACAAAACCAGCCCAATTCACTTTCGGGTAAGCGGCACTGCTGGTGTACAGTGCGGCTACATCTAGCTCTTGTTTTCTAATCAGGAAGTAATCAACAATCATTATGCCCGCAATAGGGCCCAGTAAGCTTGAATAACCCAGCAACCAATTTGAGTACAGGCTTTCTACACTAACGTCAGACTCTATAATGCCGGCCTTCTTTAATAGCTCCCAACTCATCAATAACACACCTACTAAGCCAGTTAATAAAACGCCGCGGGTATGGTTAATATATTTTGGTGCTATGTTTTGAAAATCGTTGGTGGGAGATACTACGTTAGCGGCGGTGTTAGTAGATAAGGTAGCCACAATAATAAGTAGCATGGCGATTGCCACAAAAAACGGGCTATCAATATGACCAATAAGCGTTACCGGATCGGATACGGTTTCACCAACTAAGGTCACTGACGCAGAGGTCAGTAATACCCCTAAGGCAGCAAACATAAACATGGTGAGGGGTAAGCCTATGATTTGCCCAGTTACTTGGGCTTTTTGGCTTTTAGCATAACGACTGAAATCAGGAATATTTAACGACAGTGTTGCCCAAAAACCTACCATGGCAGTGAGTCCGGCGAAGAAATAGCTGAAAAAGCCTGCATCTTCAGGGCGACTTGCGGGTGTGGCTAAAACCTCAGTAACCGATACTTTATCACTCGCCCACCAAATAAGCCCTGCACCTACAATAAGGAGCAACGGGGCAGCTAGGGTTTCTAACCATTTAATCGACTCTGACCCTTTAATTACGATAAAGACATTTAACGCACCAAAAGCAAAAAAGCCAATGACTTCCCCCATACCGCCAAGCTGGGCCCAGCCGTCTGATACCGACGATAAAAACAAATGGATGGCAAGGCCACCAAACATGGTTTGAATACCAAACCAGCCGCAGGCTACAAAACCCCGAATTAAGCAGGGAATATTCGAGCCCACCACACCAAACGATGAACGAAGTACCACCGGAAAGGGAATACCAAACTTAGTGCCAGGAAAGGCGTTTAACGTAAGAGGAATAAGTACCACTATGTTTGCTAACAAAATAGTGAATAAGGCTTCCATCACCGATAAACCGAAGTAGCTGGTAAGCACGCCGCCAAGGGTGTAAGTAGGTACGCACACCGCCATACCTACCCATAGCGCCGCTATGTTTCCCGTACCCCACGTACGCTCAGAAAGCTTAGTAGGTGCAAGGTCTTCGTTAAAATAGTCGCTCTCGGTCACCGATTTACTAAGTGTGACCTCACTGATTTCTGAACTCATACGCTTGCTCCCTCGTCTTCAGTAACAGGGGCACCAGCGGCTTCAGCAATACGCTTGCTGGCGGTTAACATGGTATGAAGCAACACATTTGCGCCATCTTCACATTGCTCAGGGCTAGAGTATTCAATTTCGTTGTGGCTAATACCATTTTCACAAGGCGTGAAAATCATGCCCGCAGGAACTAGGTCGGCCATATAACAGGCATCGTGACCTGCGCCCGCGTAGATATCCATGTGTGAATACCCTAAGTTTTCAGTGGCGGCTTTCACATCATCCGAGGCATTAAATTCGACCGGCGCAAAGTACCAGAAGTTATCCACGGTAATCTCTAAATTACGCTCTTTGGCTACCGCGTCGCAGTAGGCCACGAACTCTTCATGCATGGTAGCCAACACGTCGGGGTTAGGATTACGTAAATCGGCGCTGAATTTCACGTTTCCAGGAATAGTATTACGTGAATTTGGATAAACCTGCATAAAACCTACGGTGCCCAAGCCGTTGTCATAACGGTTAGCTAGCGATTCGATTTCCGCTACAATTTTGCCTGTGGCAACCATGGCATCTTTGCGTAAGTGCATTGGCGTGGTGCCAGAATGAGACTCTTGGCCTTGTATTTCTACGTTGTACCAACGAATACCTTGGCCTAAACGTACTACACCAATGCGCTTTTCTTCATCTTCTAATATTGGGCCTTGCTCAATATGGGCTTCAAAAAAGGCGCCTATATTACGGCTACCTAACTCTTCTTCACCCAAGTAGCCTATGCGAGCTAATTCGTCGCCTAAACGTAAACCGTTCACGTCGGTTTTATCTAGTTCTTGTTGTAAATCAAAACGGCCTACATATACGCCAGAACCTTGCATGGCAGGCTGAAAGCGTGAGCCTTCTTCGTTGGTCCACACACTAACTTCAATGGGGGTTGGGGTAGTAATATTATTTTCATGTAGGGTGCGAAGTACTTCAACACCTGACAATACACCGAATACGCCGTCGAACTTACCACCAGTAGGTTGAGTATCTAAGTGGCTGCCGGTGGCAACAGAAGGGAGTTCGTTATTAATACCTGGGCGTTTGGCGAATATATTCCCGAATTTATCTACTTTAATCTCACATCCAGTGGCTTCACACCATGCGCAAAACAAGTCTCTAGCTTGCTTGTCTAGATCTGTGCCGGCCAAGCGGTTACATCCGCCTTTTTCAGTGCCGCCAATCTCGCCCATTTCCATCAGGCTGTCCCATAATCTTTGACCGTTAATTCTAAGCTTATCCATTGTTTTGTCCTCGCAGGTGGAAGGTTATTCCTATTAACACTTTGCCCCAAGTTAGCTCAGCGAACGTACTATAAGAGTGCAACCTTGATAAATTTATTTACCAAACGGTAAATGTAATTTCTCTTTGATTTTGTACTGATTGTTCACTCATTATTATGTATCGCTACTATTGCTGAGACGCCTAAAGCAAAGGGCGTGATTATTCTTTTGTCTAATGCGCTGTTCTATTTTTAGGCGCTTAATTAATGCCGATAACATTGTAAAAATTGACCGAATGGTAAATTCTTATATTTTGGACTTTCAACATCTATGCCAGCGGCCGTTGCACCGGTTTTTAATGGCCAACGAAGTTCGCTGATTTGCGAACTTCATCGGTTTAAACGCTAGCTTTATGACTAATTGCTTGGGAAAGAAAATTGACTGCCTTCACGCAAATTCGTTGAAGGCCAGCGTTGCGTAATGGCTTTTCTACGTGTGTAGAAACGTACGGAGTCCGGCCCGTAAGCATGTAAATCGCCAAACAATGAGCGCTTCCAACCACCAAAGCTGTGGTAAGACACTGGCACGGGTAACGGTACGTTCACACCCACCATGCCCACTTGAACCTGATCGATAAAGAAGCGCGCGGCTTCACCATCGCGGGTGAATATACAGGTACCATTTCCGTATTCATGCTCGTTAATTAGCTCAAGTGCGGTCTGCATATCAGGTACACGTAGCATCACAAGTACAGGGCCAAAAATCTCTTTTTGGTAAATTTCCATGTGAGGTTTTACCTTGTCGAACAAGGTAGCTCCTAAGAAATAGCCTTCTTCAAAACCTTCTACACTAAGCTTTCTACCATCGTTAACTAAATCGGCTTCTTGGCTAACACCTGAGTCGATGAACCCACTCACGGTATCGAAATGTTGAGCACTGATTAACGGCCCCATGTCATTACTGTTGTCGTTACCCGCACCCACTTTTAAGGTTTCGATTTGTGCAGACAAACGGTCACGCAGGGTATCACCCATTTCATCACCCACCGCTAGTACAACCGATAACGCCATACAGCGTTCGCCGCATGAGCCAAACGCAGCGCCCATGAGTGCATTAACAACGTTATCAACATCGGCATCTGGCATAACAATGGCGTGGTTTTTCGCGCCACCTAAGGCTTGGCAGCGCTTACCGTTAGCACTGGCTTTTTGATAAATAGCTTCGGCAACAGGCGTTGAACCTACAAAACTTACCGCTTGAATCGTTGGGTCTTCTAATAAGTGGTCAACGGCAGCTTTGTCGCCGTTTACTACATTTAGCACGCCCGGCGGCAAGCCTGCTTCAGCCGCAAGAGCCGCAATGTATAAAGCGCTGGAAGGATCTTTTTCAGATGGCTTTAATACGAAGGTGTTGCCACACATGATAGCGCTTGGCCACATCCATAAAGGTACCATGGCCGGAAAGTTAAACGGCGTAATACCTGTCACTACGCCTAGGGGCTGGAATTCACTCCACGCGTCAATGCCCGGGCCCACGTCTTTGCTGTGCTCACCTTTTAGCAATTGAGGCATGCCACAGGCGAACTCAACGTTTTCAATACCGCGCTGCAACTCACCTTTCGCATCGTGTAGCACTTTGCCGTGCTCTTCACTAATCAGTTCACAAATTTTGTCACTGTGTTGCTCTAGCAATACTTTTAAGCGAAACATAACCTGTGCACGCTTTGCTGGTGGCGTGGCACGCCATGCTGGATAAGCCGCTTTTGCTGAATCTATCGCCTTTTGTACTAATGCCGACGACGCCATTTCTACTTGTCCGCACACCGCGCCAGTAGAAGGGTTGTGGATATCAATCAAATTTCCATCTTGCGGCGCTACGTGTTCGCCATGAATGAAGTGTCCTACCAATGAAGTCATATCTGTATCTCTTTTTGCGTAAGTGGATATAAGACGGTAAAGGGCTACTTGCCCATTAAGGTGTCTTGCATCGCGTTAATTAAGGTGTCGATTTCCGCTTTTTCGGTGGTAAACGGAAGGCCTAACTGAATAGTGTCGCCGCCGTAGCGTACGTAAAACCCTTTCTTCCACATGGCGTCAGCGATTTCATACGGGCGCCTTGCCGGTTCGCCTGGGTAGCTTTCAATGCTAAACCCTGCAGCAAATCCGAAGTTTCGAATATCACTCACGAATGGCATGCCTTTTAAGCTATGCACGGCCTCTTCAAAATACGGACTAAGTTCGGCAACCCGGCTAACAAGCTTTTCTTGTTCTAGAATATCAAGAGCAGCCATGGCTGCAGCGCAAGCAACAGGGTGGCCGGAGTAGGTGTAACCGTGTGGCAATTCAATGTTGTAGTCGGCACCGCCTGCGTTAATCACAGTGTCGTAGATAAATTCGCGAGCCAATACCGCGCCCATAGGAACAGCGCCATTGGTGATCTGCTTGGCCACGTTAATCATATCGGGTACTACATCAAACGCATCGGCGCCAAATAAGCTACCTGTGCGGCCAAAGCCCGTAATCACTTCATCGAAAATAAGTAAAATATCGTGCTGGTTACACAGTTCACGTAAGCGGCGTAAATAGGCTTTTGGTGGAACGATAACCCCAGCAGAACCACTCATTGGCTCAACTATTACTGCCGCAATATTCGACGCATCATGTAATGCCACCATTTCGATAAGCTCATCAGCAAGCTCTTCACCATAGTTCGGTGCGCCTTTGCAGAATTGATTGTTCGGCAACAAGGTATGTGAAAGGTGATCAGACTCCATGGCTGGCCCCCACATTTTTCGGTTTGCGCCAATGCCGCCAAAGCTAATGCCGCCCCAGCTTGCACCGTGATAGCCTTTCGCGCGACCAATAATACGGGTTTTAGTAGGCTGACCTTGCTGGCGCCAATAGGCACGAGCAATCTTGGTCGATGTATCAGCGGCTTCAGAACCTGAGTTAGTGAAAAACACTTTATTGATGTCGGCCGGCGCCATGTTAGCTAGCCTGTCGGCTAGTTCAAACGCCAAATTGTGGCCATACTGAAAGGCGGGCGCGTAATCTAGCGTTGTTAACTGTTTCGCGACTGCTTCGGCAATTTCAGGGCGGTTATGCCCTGCGCCGCATGTCCATAACCCAGATAATCCATCAAAGATTTTGCGACCATTGTCATCAATGAGGTAATTGCCTTGTGCACCGGTAATCATTTTAGGCGATGCTTTAAACTGGCGATTTGCAGTGTAAGGCATCCACAACGCATCCATTTGCGATTGTGATAGCTTGGAAGCCCACTGGGTCATAATTGTTTTCCTATGATATTTGTTCACTTGGTCTACTTTACCCAGCCTCATAAGTTCGATAAATTATAAATATTCAAATCTTACTTTCATAAACATGAAACTATGCGCGCAATTCTTGGAAATCTATCAGATACAGACATTCGCTTATTAAGAGTATTTATAGTGGTGGCGCAGGCTGGCGGCCTTTCTGCTGCCGAGCTAGAACTCAATATTGGGCGTTCTACCATTAGCCGACATTTAAAAGATTTAGAAACTCGATTGGGTATGGTGCTTTGTCATCGAGGCCGTGGGGGCTTTTCGCTTACCGAAGAAGGAAAGCGAATTTATGAATCGACTCAACGCTTACTGCTGTCTCTACAAGACTTTAGAAATGAAGTTAACGACATGCACCGGCATTTGCAGGGCAATGTGGTGGTAGCCATGTTCGATAAAACCGTGTCGAACGATGCGTGCAAGGTGAATGAAGCCATTTACACCTATCAGCAACAGGCGCCTAATGTGAATGTAGAAATTCATGTGGTGCCGGTTAATACCATTGAGCAAGGCATATTGGATGGGCGCTATCATATTGGCATTATTCCTACCCATCGTTCGTCTTCAAGCCTAAATTACTTACCCTTGTTTGGTGAGCAAATGCATCTGTACTGCGGAAGAAAACACCCCTTTTACATTGAACTTGGCGACATTCCTCGAGAAGAAATATGCGAAGCTAAGTATGCGGGGCTAAGCTTTCACAGCCCAAATATGGATAAAAGTATGTCCTTAGGGCTCAACAAAATGGCGGTAGCGAACGATCAGGAAGGTATTGCCACACTGATTTCTTCGGGCTGTTATTTAGGCTTCTTGCCTGATCATTATGCGGAATCTTTCGTAAAAAAAGGCCAGATGCGCGCTATCGAACCTAATAATTTCGCCTATCATTGTGAATTCGCGGCCATCTATCGTAAGTCACCTAAGCCCACCCGTTTGGTTGAGTTATTTTTAGAAGCCCTTGCCAAGGAACATGGGAAGGAAGAAACAATGGCTATTTAGCGTAGCGATTACACTGACTTTATGACATTCAAGGTTGTGCTTTCAATGCTTAGGTAAGCAGTAAAGAGAACGAACAATAAGAACAAGTGGCAAATTTATACAAGGCCACATGGAAGCGGTAACAGGAAATAAAAATGACAAAACCTACAAAGACGCAGGCCAATCGTGCAAAAACAGAGGCCGGAATTCTACGCGCCGCAGAAGAGGTATTTGCACAAAAAGGGTTTGCTGGCTCTTCAATGGATGCAGTTGCGCAACAAGCCGGCATCTCTAAACAGCTCATTTTGTATTACTTTCCAGGCAAAGATAAGTTGTACCAAGCCGTACTAGAAAACATGATTGATTTATGGCTTGAGAAAATGCAGTTCAACGACGACCCAGAGGCTTCACCAGCCAGCACCATTCGTCAGTACATTCAGCAGAAAATCGAGTTATCTCGTGATTATCCCAATGGGTCAAAAGTATTCGCCCATGAAATTATTAACGGTGCACCTGTACTGAAAACCTATTTGATAGAAAATTTGAAGCCTGCGTTTGAACGAGACGTAAAAATTATTGAGCGCTGGATAGCCGCTGGCCATATTCGCCCTGTCGATCCTAAGCATCTGTTTTTTACCATATGGGCTGCCACGCAAACCTATGCCGACTTCTCAACGCAAATTCAATTACTGTTAGGTAAGCCGTCTTTAGAACAAGATGACTTTAACGAGGCCACTGAATTTTTATGCAATTTCGTTTTAAGTGCCCTAGATGCACAACACTAGTGCATAAAAATTAATTTATCCTTCTTTTTCTGGCGCGCCTCATCGAAAAGGCGCGCCTTTTACTTTCTACTCCCCCTACTTTAGCATCAGCAATAAACCAAATTAAGCCATTGTTATATATAAGATTTAGCAAAATTAAGCCAAGCATTAAAACCTACCCAACTCCCTACTAGCGCACCCCACTTGCTCTATTTTGAGACACACTTCGCACCAAAAAAACCTGCAAATATTTTCTTTACCATTTGGTAAAAACCATGATAAAGATTAAAAAAGCAACAGCCTATATTGAATATTTAGTGCATTAACCTTACTTGCAGGAGACGCCCATTATGCTATCGCGCCAACACGCCATTGCCCTTGAACATGCTACAGGTGCACAGCTAGATGCACTTTGCGAACAAGCTGCAGGCGTTCGCGATACGCACTGGCCTAATACCCTCACGTACTCACGAAAGATATTTATTCCACTTACAAACATGTGTAGGGATACCTGTGGTTATTGCACGTTTGTAAAACATCCAGATTCGGGGCAAGCCAATATCTTAAACCCAAGTCAGGTGTTAGCTTCCGTGCTAAAAGGTCAGGCGCAAGGGTGTAAAGAAGCCTTGTTTAGCTTGGGTGAAAAACCGGAGAAGCGTTATCGCTACGCGAAAGATTGGTTGGCAACATTGGGCCATACCAGCATGGTGGATTACCTTACCGAAGTATGTGAAATGGTGCTGGATAAAAGCTTGATGATCCCCCATGTGAATGCGGGAACGTTAACCTTTAACGAACTGAAACAGCTGAAAAACGTAAGCGGCAGCATGGGTATGATGCTCGAGTGCACCAGCGACCGTTTGATGAAAAAGGGCCAACCCCATTATGCCTGTCCAGACAAAGTGCCAGGTATTCGCTTAAAAACTTTGGAAGACGCAGGAAAGCTAGATATTCCCTTCACCACCGGCATTCTTATTGGCATTGGTGAAACGTGGGAAGAACGTGTTGATAGCTTAATGGCGATTAACACCCTGTACCAAGAATACGGCCATATTCAAGAAGTCATTGTTCAGAATTTTCGCGCAAAAGCCGGTACAGCCATGGCAAATGCACCAGAGCCTACCCTAGATGATATGCGCCGCACATTGGCCATGGCACGGTTAATATTAGACCCGGCTATTTCACTGCAGGCGCCGCCTAACCTAGCCCAAGAATACCCTCACTACATAGCCGCAGGCATTAACGATTGGGGCGGTATTTCACCGTTAACGAAAGATTTTATTAACCCTGAACGTAGCTGGCCGCAAATTACAGAATTAGCCACTGCATGCGAGCAACAAGGCTATGCATTGCAAGAGCGTTTAACGGTATATCCAAAGTACCTACAAGCTGGCGAACGTTACGTTACCAAAGCGTTGCATCAAGCTATGCCAGCTTGGCGCAACGACGGCCTTGCCGTAGAGCAATGTATAGATAACACCACTTTTCAAGGAGTTGCTCATGGGTAACATACTGCAAAATATCACCTCGGTTTCACCTTGCGACCTAACCCCAGCGGGCGACTTCACCTTACCGTACAGCGATACGCCTATTCAAAGTAAGCTAAGCCAACTTCGCCCTGCTATTGCACATATTTTACAGCGGGCTTTAGAAGGTAAAATGCTTAACCACGAAGAAGCAGAAGCCTTGTTTTACTGCCAAGGGCCAGAAACAGATGCCTTGTTGCATACCGCAGACATTGTGCGTGAACTGCGCACCGGCAATGATGCATCCTTTGTGATCACTCGTAATATTAACTTTACCAACGTATGCCATATGGGCTGTCAGTTTTGTAATTTTGGGGTGAATAAAAACGCTGGCGATGCAGAGTTTTTAGCCCCTCATCAAGTGGCCGCTAGAGCCAAAGAAGCCCACGCTCGCGGCGCAACAGAAATTTGTGTTCAAGGTGGTTTGCATCCTGACTTACCTGCCGGTTTTTACGGTGATTTACTTGATACGGTGTCATCTACCGTACCCGATATTCATATTCATGCCTATTCGCCCTTTGAAATTTGGTATGGCGCAATGAAAGGCCGCAAAACCTATACAGAATTATTAACCGACTTAAAACAACGTGGCTTGGCTTCTATGCCAGGTACGGCTGCTGAAATTCTTGATACCGAAGTAAGGCGCAAGCTAACTAAAAATAAACTCAGCACCGAAAACTGGCTTAAAATCATCGAAACTGCGCATAACGTTGGCTTACCAACCACATCCACCATTATGTATGGACATATAGATGGGCCATCGCACTGGGCCTCTCATCTTATTTTATTGCGTGACATGCAAGCGCGGACTGGCGGCTTTACCGAATTTGTTCCGTTAGGCTTTATACATAATGACAGCCCCCTTTACAAAAATAACCCTAGCGAAGTAAGAACCGGCCCAACTGCCGATGAGCATTTCAAAATGCACGCCATTGCGCGATTAGTGTTACAAGGCTATATCGATAATATTCAAGCCTCATGGGTAAAAATGGGCCCAGATATGGCGTCAAAAGTGCTACGCGCAGGCGCTAACGACTTAGGCGGTACGCTAATGAACGAGAGTATTTCTCGTGCAGCAGGGGCTAGCCATGGTCAGGAAATTGTCCCTAGGGATATGGTGAACTTTATTCAGCGTGCGGGGCTAAACGCCCATCAGCGCAATACCTTGTACCACGTAGTTACCCCCTACGGCCGAGACAAAAAGCCAGCTCACCAAGAGGCGCTTGTGGGTTCAGAAGTTGCCAAGCCAGTATCTAAAACTCCCAAGCCAGCCATTAGTCCATTTAACGCAGCATCTCACATTCCCGTGAAGGTAAGCGCATGAAGAACATAGTGTTATTCGCAGGCGGCGTAGGCGGTGCAAAAGCCGCAAAGGGCCTGTATCAATCAGACTACAAAGATAACCTAACCATTATTGGCAATGTGGGTGATGACGACGAGTTTCATAATTTATGGGTGTCGCCTGACCTAGACACGCTCACCTACACGTTGGCGAACGAAGTAAATCCAGTCACTGGCTGGGGTCTTAAAAACGACAGCTGCCGCATATTGTCGCGACTTGCTCAGTTTGGATCTAGTACGTGGATGCACTTGGGCGACATGGATATTGCCACCCATATTTTCAGAAGTGCTAAGCGAGCAGAAGGTACTAGCATGACGGCCATCACGCGCCAAATTACTACCCGATTAGGTATTACCGTACCTTTGCTGCCAGCTACCGACGATACCGTGCAAACCCGACTCAAGACCGAAAACGGCTGGGTAGACTTTCAAACTTACTTTGTACATCAACGCTGCGAAGCTGATGTAACTGATATAGCGTACAAAGGTGCAGAGTTCGCCTCTGCCACACCGGAAGTATTAGCCGCCATAGAAGCTGCAGACATCATTGTTTTTGCCCCTAGCAACCCGTTGCTCAGTATTGCACCTATGCTTGCTATACCACAAATTCGCGATGCACTAGCAGCAAGTGAATCCACGAAAATTGCGGTATCGCCACTTATAGGAGGAAAAGCAATAAAAGGCCCTGCTGAAAAGCTACTACAGCAAATGAGCTATACGCCGGGCAACAAAGGCATTGCTGAATTCTACCAAGGCCTGTGCGATGTATTAGTAATTGATAATCAAGATGATGGCGACATAGACACCATCGAAAGCTTTGGCTTACATGCGCATTGCACGTCAACCCTAATGAAATCAGACCAAGACAAAGTCACCCTTATGGAAGAGGTTATTTCGGCGGCCACCGCTTATCAACTGGAGGTGCCTTGTGCATAAACTATGCGTTGTTATTCCAATGAAAGACCCGGCGTTTAGTAAGCAGCGCTTGTCACCGCATTTACCTGCCAGTGTGCGTAAAGCCTTAGCAATCAAACTGTTTAAGAAAACCGTTATGTCGTTAAACGGTGCGTTTCCTCAATGGCAGAAACTGGTAGTAACGCCGTCACTTTATATCGCCGATTTAGCCACCAGCTTGGGTTGCAAGGTCATATTCGAGCAAAAAGGCAGTAATTTAAATACCGCGCTTGCCCAAGCTACTGAGTGGAGTATGTCTCACGGCTTTACCCACCAGCTTATTTTGCCTGCCGATATCGCTCGGTTGGATGCAACCGAACTAACGTCAATTACCTCACTAGCCTCAGGAGACACCTCTGTAGTTATTGGCAGTGCCTATGATGGCGGCACAAACGCGCTTTGCACAACACCACCAAATGCCATCGACTTTGCATTTGGTAAAGCGTCTTCTTATGAACATCATCATGCTGCTATAGAAAAAGGCTTAAAGTGCGTAACGATACAGCCCAAATACCTAAGTCAAGACATCGACCATCCAGACGATCTTCGGCACGTGAATGACGTTATCGACTCTTTGATTGCTTAAGGTAGAAAGTATGCGAGCACTTACCATCAACACAATTGAAGGCCTACCGGATATCCGCGAAGGCGACAATCTTGTGGGCTTGATAATTGAGAAGCTTACCGCACAGCGACAGGTTTTATGTGAAGGCGATGTATTGGTTATTGCCCAGAAAATCATATCGAAGGCTGAAGGCGTGGTTTGCCATGTTGACGATATTACCCCAACGCAAGAGGCCATAGACGTGGCTGAAAAGGTGAATAAAGACCCTCGCAAAGTTACGGTTATTTTATCGGAATCTACCCGCTTGGTAAAAGTGCATAAACACCCTGGCGCTAACGAAGGCGTTATTCTTACCGAACATCGTTTAGGTCATATTAGTGCTAACGCAGCGGTTGATGAGTCGAACACCGATAACCCAGGCGAGTTAATTTTACTCCCCAAAGATCCCGACGCTAGTGCGCGAGAAATTGCTGAAAGTCTATGCAAATATTATGGCGCACCAGCCCACAGTATTGGCGTGGTGATAAGTGATACCTTTGGCCGCCCTTGGCGATTAGGCCAAACCAATGTGGCCATTGGCGTAGCGAATGTGCCCGCCTTAAACCCACTTTTTGGTGAATGTGATGCTTGGGGTCGCCCCCTAAAAGTTACAGCGCCTGCCCTTGCCGATGAACTTGCTGCAGCTTCTGGCTTGCTGATGAGTAAACAAGGTAAGTGTCCCGTTATTTTATTCAAAGGGCTTGAATGGGAAAGTAACCCAGACAGTAAAGCCTCAGACCTGTTAAGACCAACCCAAGAGGATTTATTTGCATGAAGATTGCTATTTTAGGCGGCACTGGCCCGCAAGGTTCGGGGCTAGCGAAACGCTTCGCCCTAGCGGGAATAGACGTCGTTATTGGTTCACGAGATGGTGAGCGGGCAGCAGAAAAAGCCCAAGCATTACAAGAATCTATTGCAGCGGCAAGTACCGCCACAACGGGCACCATCAGTGGCACAGATACGATTGCAGCCACATCGGCAGCGGATGAGTTCGTTATTATTTCAGTACCTTGGGCTGCGCATCACGCGACCTTAGATGCAATCCGTCCATTGCTTCGCGACAAAATCGTTATCGATATTGTTGTACCGCTGGCAGAGAACAACCCCAAAGCGGTTGCCATGCCGCCAGAAGGCTCAGCCACAGAATCTGCCCAAGCATTGTTAGGCGATGACTATGCCGTGGTAGGTGCGCTACATAATGTATCTGCTGTCACCCTTAACAACCTTGAGCAAAGCATTAACTGCGACATTTTGGTCTGCGGTAATCAGCTTGAAGCCAAAAATAAAGTCATAGCATTGCTAGATAACTTAGGTGTTCAAAGTTACAACGCTGGCCTAGCAGAAAGTGCCCGCTGTATTGAAGCCATCACCCCCATTTTGATTCGCTTAAACATATCCAAAGCAGTGCCATTTAGCCATGCAGGTATTCGTATCTGCCCACCCGATCATTAAAACGGCGACGTGAAAAACAAGGTAAGCAGCTAGTGATTAGCTACTAGGTATTAGCTGCCAAATAAATTAAGCAAAGAAAATTAAGTAAAGACACGCATTAAACAAAATAGAAAAAGCAGAGGAAGAACTCATGGAATTTGGTATTACATTTAAAGGCTTTGTTAGCCCAGATCGTGCCCGTAAATTAGTAAAAATGGCCGAAGAAGCCGGTTTCGATTATTGCTGGTTTTACGATTCACACATTCTTTGGCGCGAGTCTTTCGTGGCAATGGCTATGTGTATGGAGCACACCACCAAAATGCGCTTTGGCCCCTGTGTGACTAACCCTAACGTACGTGACTGGTCGGTAGCGGCAAGCTTGTACGCCAGCTTGGCGTTGCAAAGTAATGGCCGTTTCGACATTGGTTTAGGCCGTGGCGATTCTTCCATGCGCGTAATGGGTAAAAAGCCTGCTAACCTAGCCCGCTTAACCGAATTCACTCACAAAGTGAAAGCCATGGTGCGCGGAGAAGAAGTGATGTACGGCGAATGCGAAAAGCCGGTTAAATTCCCTTGGGCTACAGGCTATGAACTGCCAGTTTGGGTGGGCGCTTATGGCCCGAAAGCCCTAGCAGTAGCTGGCGAGCATGGCGATGGTGTTATTCTTCAAATCGGCGACCCAGATTTAGTGCAATGGTTTGGCCAACAGTGCCAAGACGCAGGCAACAAGGTTGAGCGCGACATGAGCGACTTCAAAGTTCAAGCGGCTGCACCTGCATACTTTGGTGACATGGAAACCTGTATTGAAAAAACCAAATGGTTCCCTGCCATGGTAGGTAATCACGTGGCTGATATTGTAGAAAAATACGGTACAGATTCAGGCTTAGTACCAAAAAGCTTAACCGATTATATAGAACAACGTCGTGGCTACGATTATTCAAAACATGGTCAAAGCGATAACCCTTACCTAGACTTTATTACCGACGACATCGTAAAAAGCTTCTGTGTATTAGGTGAAGCTGAAGATCACATTACTAAAATTCAGGCACTTAAAAATGCCGGAACCACGCAATTTAATATCTATTTAGACAACGGTGATGAAGAAAATATTATCACCCGTTACGGCAAAGAAGTTATCCCTGCCTTCCGATAAATTTGGTGACTAGCCAAGGGTGAGTTTCACGTAAATTATTGTCATTTAATTTGCTTGAAACTTCGCCCTACGCTATCGCTTTTCCTTATAGCCATATCAATAAACCCTTTACCCTAAATCAGTTCCAACACCATAAAAAACAAACTTTACCTATATATATTAGCTATTTAAGCACCAACCACCTAATTTCGCTTAAATCACCACATTGTTAATATATTGTAAACTTAGGAAAGTAAATGCCACTTAGTTTCATAAATATGAAACATGACTTCGACACATGAATATTTACCCCTTGGTAAAACCCCTTTAGTTTCGTTAGAACAAAAGTTAATCAAATAAAAAACAAAAAAATACTTCTATGTAGTTTGTAGATGTAACAACAACAAGAAGGGAACACATGATGAAATCGAAACAGACGCTATGCGCTTTAGCAATCGGATTAGCACTTCAATCTTCATACACTGCAGCAGCAGATTCGGTGGTACTTGAAAAAATTACGGTTACTTCGCAAAAGCGTGAGCAATACATAAACGACGTAAGTATTGCGGTAACGGCATTTAGTGGCGAGCAAATGGAGTCACTAGGTTTTGAAAGCAGCACTGATCTTATTGCGTTTACGCCAGGTGTATCCCTAGCCGGTGATATTGGTGGTCAACGTGCCATCTTTAACATTCGCGGTGTTGTACAAAACGATTACGCCGACATTGCTGAAGCTCCTGTTGCGGTATACGTAGATGGCGGGTACTTAGCCAGTACACAAGCGCAAACATTCGGTTTATTCGATATAGCCCGTGTTGAAATATTAAAAGGCCCACAGGGCACCCTTTTTGGCCGTAACGCCACTGGCGGTATGGTAAATACCATTACAGCGAAACCTACTGAAGAAGTGGAAGGTTACGCTGAACTCACTTTCGCTAGCTTCGAACAAAAACGCTTTGAAGGTGCGGTATCTGGCGCATTAAGCGATAAAGTATCGGGCCGTATCTCTGTGATGGCGAACCATATGGGTAACATCCTTGAGAACGTGTACGAAGATGAAGCGGCCCCCGACACCCGTGCCGGAAGTATTGGTGGCGGCGAAGACGGTTACAACGACGATACCAAAGCATTTCGTGCACAGTTAAACTTTGACTTAAGCGCTAATTCTAACCTTTTGGTTAGTGCAAACTGGGCCGATACCACAAAAAGTGAAGGCCCTTATCAGGTAGTTAATACCACAGAAGTTAAAGACGCTGCTGGTAATGTTATTGATGTTATTTACGCCGCTGACGATCCTCTAGGCTGCGACACCATTCAAGCTGGCGCTTGTGTAGACGGTAACTTTAACGGTGATCCGTTGCGCCCAGTTCAAGGCGGTGACTTTAACGGTAATATCGACCCTGATGGTAGCGGCGAAAAAGTAAATAAAGATTTCGCCTTTGACGATCAAAACAAAATTAAGTCACGCGGCCTAGCGGCAACTTATGAATATGACTTTGACGACTTCACCTTTACCTCGGTGACCGACTGGAAAAACTTTACCCGTGTTATCGGCCTAGATTCAGATCAAACCGCCTCACCAGAATTGATTTTCCAATCAGACGGCGACATTACCCAGTTCAGTGAAGAGTTGCGCGTAAGCGGCAACACTATGAACAGCAAATGGGTGGCAGGTTTTTATTACTTAAGCATTGAAACCGACTACCTGCAAGGCTTAGCTGCAAGCCCAACGGGCGGTTATCTAGCCGGTGAAGAGCAAAACACGTTAGCCACCATTGATACCGACTCCTACTCTGTATTCGGGCAAATTGACTACGATTTAACCGACGAACTCGTGCTGGTATCGGGTTTACGTTTAGTACGTGAAAATAAGTCGATGGATGGCCAATTGCGTCAAAACGCCAACTTGGTAGACCGTGATATTGAAGTAGATTACGGCATTGATCCATTGGTAGATGTAGCCATGGATAATGATGAAACCATGTGGTCTGCAAAGCTACAGTTAGATTATAAACCAAACTCAGATACGCTTTTATATGCTGGTATTAACCGAGGCGTAAAAGCAGGTAACTTCAACGCGCCTTTAGGCGGTAGTTTTAGCACCTACGACGCCGAAGTACTTCTTGCCTATGAAGCGGGCGCAAAGCTAACCCTTATGGACGGTAAAGCACAGTTAAACAGTAGTATTTTCTACTATGATTACTCTGATTATCAGTCGTTTTCGTGGGTGAATAATGCTGGCGTAGTGTTCAACGAAGACGCGCAATTTACCGGTGCTGAAGTTGAGCTACTATTAAACCCTATTGATGCACTAGACATCATGTTCGGCGTGTCTTACACCGATGCTGTGGTAGAAGATTTAGAAGTAGCTTCAGGCGTATTTGTAGACACCACGCCCCCTTACACACCTGAGTGGCAATCATCAGGTTTAGTACGCTACACATGGGATATAGACAGCGGCAGTGTTGCAGCCCTAGTAAGCGGTTCATACCAGTCAGAAGCTTTCCACAACGCAAGAAACTTTACTGCGCATACCATCGAAAGCCACTTCAAAGCCGATGCACGCATTACCTGGACTGACAAAGAAGATTTATGGAGCGTAGCCGCTTATGTAGATAACCTTACCGATTCAGACCACGAATTAATTGGTTTCGACGTATCAGGCTTCTACGGAAACTCACAAATCTCTTACGCAAAACCACGCACTTACGGCGTTACGGTAAGACGTAATTTCTAAGAAAGACGGGGCTCATTGAAGTGACCCCTAATAGTTGGACTATCCAATTACTGGGGGTCACTTCAGAGTGCGAGGCTTTGGATTTATAATTAAGTTTTGTTTAAATTGCCTAAGACGTTTGATGTTCCTCTTTATAAGTTCTCCGGCTTTAAAATTGCTTTGCATAGGGGGCAACTGTCTGGATTTAATACAACTCCGCCCTGAGCAACTATTGTAAATGGCACAGTATCGCATTTCGGGCAAGTATAAACTTGTTAATGTGAATACAACCCAAGCTATTAAACTTAATGTGAATACAGTAATTCCTATGCTCAGCCGTTGTCCCTCAAAACTGTCCAAGGTAAATAGAAGAGGGAGAAAAACACAACTGCAAACAATGGATATTAAAATCCATTTTTTTCTTCTTCTTTGAAATTCACTAGCAATTCCATAAGGCGTCACTTTTACCTGCCTATAATATTTTTCCTCACCATTCGGATCAGTGTATTTAAAAAGGTTATTTGCGACATAAAAGTACCTGTTAAACGTATCTACCTCACCAGTATACCCAACAAGATCATTCGAATAAAACCGCCCGATAACAGGTTCATAGTATCGTGCCTGCATATAAATTAGTACAATTTATAAACCACCAAAAACTTAAGAATGTGTTTTCCCGGGCGAATATATAGCAACATGTCACACCAGTCAATCCTGACATCATTAACCTTGAAAACACCATAAATAGTAGGATACAATGGGTTCACCATAGAATAAATTTGTCAGCATTTAAATAGATATGTCCGTGTCCGCATTGGTTAATAATAGGTTATCTCGTATGCAACGAGGAACACCATTTACAATAGAGAAATTTTATTCTCTAGGCTCTGTTACGGCTGTCCAAAAGGCAATGAGTAGGCTTACAAAAGAGGGGGAAATTGTTCGAGTAGCAAAAGGGATCTACTCTCGACCGAAACCACTAGCGGCCCTCCCATCTATTAAAATTACAGCTAAAGCTGAAGATGTTGCTATAACTTGGGCTAAGGCTAATCACTACAAGATGGTTCCTCAGGGGCTAGAGTCTGCCTACCGATTAGGGCTACAAACTCAAGCTCCATTAAAAACAGTGTTTTGGAGTTCCGGCCCTTCACGTGTATTTAAAGTAGGGAACGAAGAGGTTCAGATCAAACATACTGCTAATTTCAAACTTAGATGGCAGCATCGGCCTGAAGGAGAGTTGTTACGCGGTTTAATGTTCGTATCTCCTGAACATACTTCGATGCAACAATTGAGTACAGCTCTCAAACGTCTCAATATTTCACATGAAGAAAAATTGGTAGTGATAAACAAACTGCTCAACAACAGCAGCTTAAGGACTTGGAAAAACAAGTTATCTAGCATAAAGCAGACCTTGACATCATGAACTTATTTGAACTTTATACCGATAATAAAAACTATAAAGATTTAACTGATATATTCACAATTGGCGCACAACAGCACCCAGTCGGCTTACCTGCAAACTTTTTAGAGAAAGACATTTGGGTAACGGAGATACTAAGATTACTCTATGATGAGTCATTACTAGGTAATCTATCAGTTGCATTTAAAGGTGGAACCGCTTTAAGTAAATGCTGGAGTGCAATTTCGCGTTTCTCTGAAGACATCGATCTTTCAATTCACTGGGCTGACTTATCTGGTCTCTCTGAAGAAGATGAATTAAAAGCATGGCAACAAAGCACCACATCAAAAAGCCAAGCAAAAAAATTCAGAGATAAACAACAAAGTCTATTGGAAGACTGGAGTAATGAATTTTTAGTGGGTCTAAACCAAGAATTGGATAAGTACCAGATTGAAGGTTTATACGCTGAAATTGAGCCAGGTAGCAGAGGTGAAAAAATAGATATTCACTTCCCACGAACCACTCGTGGCTCGAATGATTACCAGCTCGATCATGTTTTGTTAGAATTTGGCGGTCGTAACAGAGGAAAACCTACGGAAACTTTGAATGTCGAGACTTATTTATATCAATGTCCAGATTTGAGTAACTTGGAATTACCCAGAGCCAATGTTAAAGCTTTCCAACAGGATTACATATTATGGGAAAAACTAACGGCTCTTCATCAATTTTCTACACAAACAAAAGAGCCAAACCCTGTCAGGTTGGCTCGTCATTGGTATGATGTTGATTGTTTACTACAAAACAAATTTGCAGACCCGCTTGCAACAACTGAGGCTATGCAGGCTGTTATCGAAATGAAAAAGCACAGGTGGTCCACTCCAGGCGTCGATTTTGAAGCTATTTTAAGCGGTGGATTGCGACTAATTCCTGATGGTGAAAGATTACACGCAGTCAATCAAGATCATGTAGAAGCTATCTCTGGAAAAATGTTTTTTACAGTTCCTGATGAGTTTGAGCATATCGTTTCTCGTTTGACCAATGCACAAAACTTGTTCAACCAGCATACTAGACAATCAGAAACGACTTCAAAATAATCCACTAGCGCCCTCAGCAGAAGGGTGTGTTGCTTGATAAACTTCAAACAGCTTTTTACGGCTAACACGCTTCCCCTACCACGCTAAAACAAGGCTTGAAATTTTATTTTCTTTCGCTTTATACTGATTACAGTTACTTGTCGGAGTGCTCAACTGAATTAATCCAGTGAGCTGAGACCGCGAAAGCGGGATCCGTTGAACCTGATCAGGCTAATACCTGCGAAGGGAACAAGAAAGTACAAAGTGGTAAGTCGTAAATAGTAAAAGTTAAACTATGTGGTATGGCATGAATTTGTCCTTCAGGATTTTGCATGCAATACTGGTCATGCTTTTGCGCCCTTTGTATTCTCTCCTCCACTCCTGACAAGCATTTTATAACCTAAACTAACAGGCGAAAATGCTATGTCGACTCGACGCGAACAGCGCCAACAGGCGCAAGACTTTATTAATCAATTGGCCGGTGAGGCCTACCCTAATTCTACTCGTCACTACGAAAAAGGCAGCCGCGACGATATTAACGTTGCCATGCGACTGATTCACCAGCACGACAGCTTAATTGGCGGCACCGAAGAAAAGCCTATATTTGAAAGTAACCCACCCATTGGGGTTTACGATACTTCCGGCCCTTACGGCGACCCAGACGTTACCATTAACGTGCAAAAAGGGTTGGCGCCGCTACGAGAAAACTGGATTAAAGCCCGCGAAAACACGTACCAGCTTGAAGGGGTATCGTCGCACTTCGCGAAGCAACGTGAGCAAGATATTGTCACTGAAGATTTTCGTTTCACGCGCACGCTGAAACCACGCAAAGCCCTAGAAGGTAAAAACGTGACACAGCTGCATTACGCTCGCCAAGGCATTATCACGCCCGAGATGGAATACATTGCCATTCGCGAAAACATGGGCCGCGACGCACTAAAAGACAGCCCGCTAAGCAATCAACACAAAGGCGAGCACTTCGGGGCTAACCTGCCTTCAAACATTACCCCTGAATTTGTTCGCCAAGAAGTGGCAGCTGGTCGCGCGATTATTCCCGCGAACATAAATCACCCTGAACTAGAACCTATGATCATTGGCCGCAATTTTTTAGTCAAAATTAACGCCAATATTGGTAATTCAGCGGTCACCTCGTCTATTGAAGAGGAAGTAGAAAAGCTAGTGTGGTCTACCCGCTGGGGCGCCGATACGCTTATGGATTTATCCACCGGCCGCAACATTCACGAAACACGCGAATGGCTGCTTCGTAACAGCCCAATCCCTTTAGGTACTGTGCCCATCTACCAAGCCCTCGAGAAAGTAAATGGCGTGGCTGAAGATCTTACCTGGGAGTTGTTTAAAGACACCCTTATCGAGCAAGCCGAACAAGGGGTAGATTACTTCACCATTCACGCAGGCGTATTACTTGAATACGTGCCACTTACCGCAAATCGAGTAACGGGCATTGTGTCGCGCGGCGGCTCTATTATGGCCAAGTGGTGTTTAAGTCATCACAAACAGAGCTTTTTGTACGAACGATTCCGCGATATTTGTGAAATTTGTGCCGCTTATGATGTATCGCTTTCTTTAGGTGACGGATTACGCCCAGGCAGCGTAGCAGATGCAAACGATGAGGCACAATTTTCTGAACTTCGCACCTTGGGTGAGCTCACTAAAATAGCCTGGGAATACGATGTTCAGGTTATGATTGAAGGCCCAGGGCATGTGCCAATGCACATGATCAAAGCCAATATGGAAGAGCAGTTAACCCATTGCCATGAAGCGCCTTTTTACACATTAGGCCCCCTAACTACTGATATCGCGCCAGGTTATGACCACTTCACGTCTGGAATTGGTGCCGCTATGATAGGTTGGTACGGCTGCGCCATGCTTTGTTATGTTACCCCTAAAGAGCATTTGGGTTTGCCCAACAAAGAAGATGTTAAGCAGGGGCTAATTACCTACAAAATTGCGGCACATGCTGCCGACTTAGCGAAAGGCCACCCCGGTGCGCAAATTCGCGATAACGCCATGTCGAAAGCCCGTTTTGAGTTTCGTTGGGAAGACCAGTTCAACCTCGCATTAGACCCCCATACCGCCCGCGCTTATCACGATGAAACCCTGCCCAAGGCCTCGGGTAAAGTGGCACATTTTTGTTCTATGTGCGGCCCCAAGTTTTGCTCTATGAAAATTTCTCAAGAAGTGCGAGATGTAGCCAAAGCTAATCAGGAAGCTGCGCAACAAGACAGTGCTCTTCAAGAAAAAGCACTGCAAGAAAAAGGCATGCAAGACATGGCTACCGCCTTTAATAACTCTGGAGCTGCGCTATATCACGGTGCCGATACCAAGGTGCAGCTGCCGTGATAGAAACAACAAGAGGCTTATTTAAAGCAACACAAGCCATGAGCGAGGAACCCGTTGTATGGGCTATTGGTGGCATAGATACAAGTGGAGGCGCGGGTATTACCCGCGACGCCATCACACTTGCTGATATAAGTGTGCATGCATGCGTATTAACCACACAAGTCGCTAACCAGTCTCATTCAATAATGCGAAGTGCATCGGCATTGAGTATCGAAACGCTCAATGCACAATGGCAAGCGCTAGAAATCGAACTTCCCCCTAAGGCAATAAAAATTGGCGCAATTGCAAACACAGCACAAGCCCTATTTTTGTGTGAGCATGTAGTAAAAATAAAACAGTATAAAACCGCTAACTGTTTTGTTGTTTGGGATCCGGTGTTGGTGAGTTCTTCAGGAGGTGTATTAAGTGAACTTAGCCAACAAAGTGTTGATGCGCTTATTGCGGCTGTGGATATTGTAACCCCTAACGTGAAAGAGTTAGCACAGTTAACCGGCTGGCCTGTGCACTGTGAAAAGTCTCTATTAGCCGCGGCACAAGCGCTTATAGCCCGTGGGGCTCAAGCTGTTTACGTTAAAGGCGGCCACGCCCACTGGCAAAGTACAGCAATTGATACTTTCGTGTCAGCGCAGGCGATTCGAATTTTCCAACAACCCCGAGATAACATGGGTAACCTTAGAGGCACAGGTTGCATGTTTTCCAGTGCATTAGCCGGTTTTGTGGCAAGCGACTATGATATTCAAGATGCGCTAACGCTCGCTAATGCTTACCTGCATAAAGTGCGCAACGCATCCTTGCTTTCTACCAATTCCGTCTGTTCTGCCGATCATATACATTGCGCAGAATTGGTTGGTTTTCCATTAACACCGGTACACTACCCTTCCGTTCGCTTTGGTGAAAACGACCCAATCCGGCGTCAAACCCCAATGCATTTCCCTAGATTAACCGACACTTCGTTAGGGGTTTACCCAGTACTGAACGATATATCGCAATTGGAAGCGCTAGTAGAAGCAGGCGCCGTGATTATTCAATTACGAATAAAGTTTGGCACTCAAGATGATAAGTCTTTACAAATTGCTAAGGCTGTTGAGATGGTAAAAAACACGCCCTGTCAGTTATTTATTAATGATGACTGGGAGCTAGCCATCAAGCATGGTGCTTACGGCGTGCACTTAGGCCAAGAAGATCTCGAAACGGCGAATTTACAGGCCATTTCCCGTGCAGGGCTTAGGTTGGGTGTTTCTACCCACGGTTACTGTGAGCTTCAACGCATTAAAAGGCTAAGGCCCTCTTACATTGCACTCGGTCATATCTTTCCCACCACCACAAAAGACATGCCGTCCAAACCACAAGGGCTCGATCGCCTTTCACGTTACGTTCGGCTTTGTGCAGATATCCCTACGGTGGCCATTGGCGGTATTAATTTGTCACGAATTAACACGGTAGCCAGTACTGGCGTGTCGGGTATTGCCGTTGTGCGTGCCGTTACACAAGCAGCGGACCCCGCTGCGGCATTTCACGACTTGTTAAGGCGGATGAATGATGCCGAAGATAATGGCGAAGACAGGGGAGACAGAATTGCCGAGCCTGGCGCATCAGTTCAACACGGCCTTAGCTATGAATAGTGTGCACTTATCTGCCGATGACATCAGCCGTTACAGTCGCCAGTTGCTGCTTGATGACATTGTCGAAGAAGGGCAAGCTCGCCTGAAACAAGCATACGCTGTTGTTATCGGGCTTGGAGGGCTAGGTACATTAGTTGCGCGTTACTTGGTGGGTGCAGGTATAGGCAAAGTGTTGCTGGTAGATAACGACACTGTGGATAAGAGTAACATCCATCGGCAAGTGCTGTTTAACCAAGAACATATTGGCCAATACAAAACAAAAGCCAGCTATGCCCAGTTGCGCCCAGTAAACCCCCACACCCAGATTGAATTAGCCGAGGTTCAGGCAAATAGCAGTAACTTAGTCTCATTGATATCCGGTGCCCATTGCGTGCTTGATTGCAGCGACAACATCACTACCCGAAAAGCCATTAATGCTGCTTGCGTTAACCAGCGCACAGCACTTTTTATTGCCGCCGCCAGCCAGTACAGCTGGCAAGCGTTAAACCTGCAGTTGAATGAAAACAACCATGGTTGCTATGCATGCTTGCTTGCCCAAACCAAAGTACAAGAAGACTGTATCAGCCAAGGGATTTTAGGCCCGGTGGTAGGTATGGCCGCGTGCTATCAAGCTACCCAAGCTCTGCTGTATATGGCCAACCCCAAGGTAAACATTACGTGGGGGCAATACACCATCATGAATGTGGCCTCCGCACAGTTTCAATCTTTCTCACTTCCGCCTTACAAACACTGCGAGGTATGCCAATGTCACACATAAATATTTCATTAAATGGTGAACAGGCTAACTGTGCACCAAATACGTCGGTGTTAGCATTTCTAACAGCCCAAGGCGTAATCCAAGACATAAGCCAAGACGGCACTGCTGTGGCTAAAAACGGCAGTATTTTAGCCAAGCCTCTTTGGGGTGACAGCCACTTACAACATAACGACAAGCTTGACGTTTTCACGCTTGTAGCAGGAGGGTAAATGCTTACCTTAGCTAACCAGACATTTTCATCACGCCTATTAATGGGCACAGGTAAATTTAGCTCGCCTAGCATAATGAAACGCAGCGTAAAAAGTGCCAAAAGCACTATAGTAACCTTAGCCATGAAGCGGCTTTCTGCGCATATTGAGCATGATAATTCCTTAGCACTTTTAAGAGAATTAGACGTTACGCTATTACCGAACACCTCTGGCGCCAAAAACGCACAAGAAGCCATTTTTGCTGCTGAGTTAGCCTATGAAGTGCTCGGTTCGCCATGGATAAAGTTAGAAATACACCCTGACCAACAGCACCTTTTACCTGACCCTATCGAAACCTTACAGGCTGCCGAAGCATTGGTGAAAAAGGGGTTCAATGTACTACCGTATTGCCATGCTGACCCTGTGCTTTGTAAGCGGTTAGAAGAAGTGGGCTGCGCTGCAGTTATGCCATTAGGCGCGCCTATTGGCACCAATCAAGGGTTACAAACGGCGTCTTTTTTGCGCATTATTATTGAGCAAGCGAATGTGCCCGTTATTGTTGATGCGGGCATTGGTAAGCCTAGCGAAGCCATGGCTGCCATGGAAATGGGTGCAGATGCTGTATTGGTGAATACGGCTATTGCTACTGCAAGCAATCCTGTTGCCATGGCGAGCGCTTTTTCTAAAGCCGTTGAAATAGGCCGTAAAGCTTATGAAGCCGGCATGCCTATTACTCATCAAGAAGCCCAGCCTTCTAGCCCCTTAACGCAGTTTTTGGTGCAGGAGTAATTAGTCATGCGTATAGCAAGCACACTCATGTCGCAAGACTTATCAGATATAGCCCTTTCTATTCAAAGCAAAACCAGCAAGCACGTAGAGCAAGCGCTGAGTAAAACCAGCCGTAATTTAGATGATTTCATGGCGTTGATATCACCTGCTGCCACACCTTATGTAGAAGAGATGGCCGCGCAATCTCAAATGCTAACCCGGGCTCGATTTGGCAATACCATGGGGTTATTTGTGCCACTATACCTTGCCAACTTGTGTGCGAACGAATGCACATATTGCGGCTTCACCATGAGTAACAAAATAAAGCGCACAGTGCTGAACATAAACCAAATAGAAAGAGAAATAGCCGCCATTACCGATATGGGGTTCTCACAAGTATTGCTGGTAACAGGCGAGCACGAGCAAAAGGTAGGCATGCCTTATTTTAGTGAAGTGCTACCGGCAATAAGGGCTAAAGCGAGCAACGTCATGATGGAAGTGCAGCCGTTGCCACAAAAAGACTATGAAACCTTAAAGACCCTAGGGGTGGATGCGGTATTAGTTTACCAAGAAACCTATAACCCTCAAGCGTACGCAAAATACCATACTCGGGGCAAAAAGCAGGATTTCTTATGGCGTTTGCAGGCCAGCGATCGTATTGGCGCAGCAGGTATTGATAAAATAGGTATTGGCGCATTATTAGGGTTAGGTGACTGGCGTACCGATAGTGTGATGACTGCCCTGCACGGCCAGCTTATTCAGCAGCATTACTGGCGAAGTCGGGTGGCTATTTCTTTCCCGCGCTTACGACAGTGCGAAGGCAATACCAACGATTCAGTTAATTTATTAACCCAGCAGTTTCCTAACGAAACGCAACTGTTGCAATTGATATGCGCTCACCGTTTGTTTAACCCACAAGCCGAACTGTCCCTATCTACTCGTGAATCGGCGCGATTTCGCGATGGTGTGTTACCACTAGGTATTACCTCTATGTCAGCAGGGTCGCAAACTCAACCTGGCGGTTATAGTGCGCCTTCAGAAGCGCTTAACCAGTTTGATATAGATGACACCCGCGCTGTAAATTTGGTAGCCGCCGCCATTGAAGCAAAAGGGTTGGAGCCGGTATGGAAAGATTGGATGGCTTTTAGTTAGCCATTCAATAAATACCTTATTTTCTGTCACACCCTTTTGTTTGTTTTTGGCCGTTATATATGGCTAAGACATGGCCTCGTCGTGCTATGTAAGCGATGAGTAATACTTATTGTTTCTGAGTGTTAATCCAAAAAGCCCTCTGTAAGCTACTATTACTAAGCAGCTTTGTTTTAACCGTGTGGAAAAGGATAGCAATGAAGAATAACAAACTACGAAGACTAGCGTTGGTTATGGGTGTGTTTACCCTAAGCTCACTTGCCGCGTGCGGCGATCATTCCAACCCAGACTCCCACGAGCACCCAAAAAAAGAATCAACAAAACAAAGTACAAACGCTTCACTCCCAACCACTACCGAATACTTTACTGATGACGTGATTGTTAGTGATGGCCTTGTAGACTGTACATTGAGCGATGGCAGTGAATCTTCGTGTTATATCGTTACTATGCCGGTAAATAGCGGTATAGACGTTGGGCACGACAAAGGGCCGTGGTGCCCGCGTAATATTAACGATACCGCTGAAGACGCGGGAATTTGGTTGAGTGATAACCAAGTATACGATGCGGATGGCAACTTTATAGAAAACCTAGCCACCTTCTATAGTGATGACAATTGGCAGCTGTTTAACCCTGAAACGGGTGAAGTTAAAGTGACCGATAGCAAAGATGCCTGCCTTGCTGCTGCGCGCCCCGATGTTGCCCCCGAATATCAGAACTACTGCGTTGAATGCCAACCTGAATACGCGGAAGATGTTGAACCACAAAAATACCTTATTCCCGCCTACCCTAAAAAAGCATCACGCATTACCCAATTCGACCCTCATGGTGGAGTAGGCCTTGCTTTCAACGGTATTAAGATGGATGCGCCTGCGCCAGTTGATGCCATTTTAGGGGCTTACACTCTTGCCCCCTTTGATGACTGTGGCGGACACGTTAACCCTCATGTTGGGTACCATTACCATGCCATTACCGAATGCTCATCTATTGATACTGCGCTTTCTACCCACGGCAAAATGTTAGGCGTAGCACTAGACGGTTTTACTATTTTTGAACGTAAACTCCCTGATGGACAAGTACCTGATGATCTTGATGACTGCGGCGGGCATGCTCTAGATGGAAGTAGCGTTGATAAAGAGAAAGAGGGTGACATCGGTTACCACTACCATGCTGGCGATGCCGGAAGTAACCAAATTTTAGCCTGTTTCAGTGCACCTCAAGGTTGCGCTATACAGGGTGACAGTATGCAGTGCGATACCAAGCGAGGTGGCCCTGGTGGTCTTGTTGATCATCCTCCTGGTGGCCCTCCTGGAGGTCTTCGTGATGATGGCCCTCCTGGGGATCTTCCACAAAATAAGCGCCTTCCTAGTGACGCATCTTAGTAGAAAAAAGCATTAGTTTTTCTAACGTGAAAATTTAATAAATGTTTTTTGCGTTATGCTTATTTTGCCTCTACAATCCGCGCAAATTTTAGCCAAGCCTTTTTATACTCAAAAATTCAGGCTTGGCTTATTTCGCTACCGCACTTAGCGGTGAATGCACTTTTATTTTTATTAAAAAATAACCCCCAAGTAGGACAAGTCGTTGGACACTGTAGAATTTATTCAAATTCGGAGATTTATTGTAAAGCTTGGCAAAATGCTGCACAAATACGGCACGCCTGCTTTTCGACTAGAAGCTTACTTACTAGAAGTTGCCACCTACTTAGGCGTGCACGCTTCATTTATTTCCACACCGACTTCATTAACTTTTGTTATTTGGAGTGACAGACACGAAGATGAATACAATCATGCTTCTCGCCTACTTCCCGGCGACCTAGACATGAACGCGCTATCACTTACCGATGAGCTTGCAGGCTCACTACTAAACGGTGAGCTTACTCTAGCAGCAGCCGATAAACGCCTTGATGAAATTGATGCTATGGGTAGCCCCTATGGGAAATGGCTTACGGGTGGCGCCTTCGGTATGGCTACCAGCGCCTTTGCCATGCTAATGGGTGCAAGCTGGGCTGAAATTGGTTGGTCAGGTTTACTAGGCTTACTTGCCTATGTATGGACATTGTGGTCCGAGCGTTCTAAGCGGGTTAATTTAATGCTAGAACCGGCTACCGCTTTCATTGCTGCCCTACTCGCGTGTGCTATTGGTACTTACATCGACCCAGGTATTAACATTCCTCTTATTGTACTTTCCTCGGTAATAGTATTTGTTCCTGGGCTTGCCCTTACCATGGGGCTTGCCGAGCTTTCGTCCCGCAATATGGTATCGGGCACTGCTCGCACCATGGATGCAGTAATGCAGTTGTTTAAGCTTTATTTCGGTGCTTTTTTAGGCGTATCGGCAGGCTTTAGTTTATTTGGCGAGAACGTATACCAACCGGCTGAGTCTTTGCCTTATTGGGCAACGTGGTTATCGGTATTTCTATTATGTTTAGCGCTAGTGGCTATTTTTCGCACCCGGGTTAAACATATTCCATGGGCCATGGCGGCGGCCTTTATTGCATACAGTGCCACGGCGTGGAGCTCTGATTACATGAGCCCCGGATTAGGCGCATTCGTGGGAGCCTTCGCCCTAGGGCTTTTTGCCAATGCTTTCACCCGCATTGCAAATCAGCCTGCTACCATTGTGGCTATGCATGGGCTAATTGTATTGGTGCCGGGGTCTAAAACTTATATTGGGTTGAACTCGTTTATTTCGGGGCAAGACTTTGTACAAGCTGATCATTTAGGTCAAGAAGTGTTCTTGATTTTTATGTCGCTAGTAGCAGGGCTTATATTTGCTAACGTTGTAATGCCAACTAAAAAAGCCCTGTAGTGCGGGGGTAGTTTAGCAAGATACATCGACTTTTCGTCACGTATTCATGCTTGTAAAAGGTATCATTTGGAAAATAACAGCGTTATGAATAACGCTGTTATTCGCCCTATTTTAATAGCTTCATTAACGCCTTTCCTAAACGCACATTAAGCGCCCCTGCGGCGACGGCTTCAGCGGAATTCTCCATAAATTTTGCACTTAACGAACCGCCAATTTGATTGGCTACTTCATCGGTAGCCAAGTCGAATACCCCCTGTGCGGCAATATTTTGGGCAAGTACGCCGAGTAGTTTCCAATTGCCTATGGTGCCAGGTCGAAGGCCATAAATTTTGGCCATGCGCCTTATGGTACGAAAGCTTATCCACATGACTGCAAAAGTTTGAATTAAGTTATTTGGGCTAATAAATGCCAAGCTTCCTGCGGTAATCGATTCTTTGTTAAGTACTTTTTGCGCTTTTTGCTGCACCGCGTTTAATACCGTATCGTGATACAGCCCCAGCCGCTCTTTAGCAGACATATCATTGTGAAGCTGCTTTTGGTAAATAGCGAAACAGTGCGCAGCATAAGACGATGAGGTAAAACGGCTACCATGGCGTTTGAGTACTTTGTCGACGGTCTCAATGCTATCTTCACCGGTTAACGAAGCGATAGTTTGCCCATCATCAATGGCCTTATTGATTTGCTTATAACCTCGCCATTCTCGAAAGCTCAAATAACTGAAACAGGCCACAAAACCACTAAGTAGTGCGGCCAAAGCAGTGCTAGCAATGGGATGCTCGGCTACGCTTGCCGTAAGCGTGGTGTAGGCATCGAAAACAAAGAAGCCAATAATGGAAAGTACACCTAGCCCCAAGGTTAACCCACCAGTAGAAATACGCGCTTTTGCGCTGTCCATTTGCCATTCGTTGGTTTCAGTTTTTGCGGGCATTGCAGTATCGGGGGGCCTAATATCAAGGCGCTGCTGTACCACTTTGGGGCGATAGGCCGGCGGAGCTGCACTTGTCGGTTTCTCGGTACTTTTATCTATCGAGCTTTGTTCATCTATCGAGCTTTGTTCGCTCATCGAGTCTTGTTTATTCATTGGAAACTCCTTCGGCCAACAAGAACTGGAGTAGTCTGTCCAACCCTCTGCCGGATAGTATTCGCGCCATATAGTCTTGCGGCACTTGGGTGTTCAATACTGGAAAATGTGCATCTGCTTCCATGGCTTTAAGTGAAGCCGGTATCGGTTCAAATGCCGCTTCTACATAACCATTCTCGGCATCTTGATAACGCAGTGCATTTGGCGAGCTGCCTTCATCCGTGACTTGTATTGCCGATACTAAAAAATGCTCAAATTTAATAGGCTTATCAACAAACCGAGCTCTTGCACCTTCAGTAACCTGCTTGAGTAACGATAACAAGTTTTCGCGCTCAGACACCGGGATTAAATCAGCTTTTGTGGCTACAAAAGCCACTCGGCCAATGGCTTCTTTGCGCATAACATTGCGGGCAAACCACCCTGTTTGGCCATACACAAAGGTGTCGGCCAAATGACTAAGCGTTTCTTTTAATTGATACAAATGCTGACGGCTGTGATTTAACCCTTCGAATAAATCCACCAAAATAATTTGTTTGTCGGTTTCCCGAAATACAGACTGCTTTAACGGCGTTAACCAGTCTTTTTGAAACCTCGTAAAATGCGCATCAAATACCTTGTACCAAGGATGAGATACATCGCTGGTAATACTTGATGGTAACGGCGCAAAGCCTAACTGCTGCCAATCAAAATCACTCGAATCTAATAAGAAGCTGCCGGGTTGTAGCAAGGATATTCCATTTTTTTTCGCCACCACTAAATAATGTCGATAGGCACTCACGAGCGCGTTAATGTTCTCTTGTGTGGGCAGTTGTTCGAAGTCAAAGGCGTTAACCACCGTTTTCCACTCATTCGCAAAATGCTGCTGAGGCCCGCTACTTAATTGCGCCCATGCAGAATCAGACCACTGAGCGTAGGTTTTACCTAGCATAGGAATATCGGTTATCCACTCCCCTGGATAGTCGATAAATTCAAAAACAATATCGGTGTGGGGCAAAAGGTGGCGCTTAATACTCATGGTTTGTGTTAACCGCACAACAAGCTTAAACCCATAAGCTTCTTCGGTAGCCTCAGGCCACCGACCTGATGCCAGCGCATCCATGTTCTCTTTGAGAGGGAAAGGCTTGTACCCGTCTATGGGTTCAATCCGCATGAATTCTACCTGTGAAGGCGGAAGATATCGCAACAAAGGCATACAAGCATAACCTTCTTCGCTGCGACTTTTCAGCATGGTCATTAAGCTGGTGAACAACATAGATTTTCCGCTTCGGCTTAAGCCGGTAATGGTAAATCTATGGGTTTCTTTACTGAAAATATCAGACAGGGTTTCCCCTGATGCTGACGCGGCTAAGCGCACCTTATCAAGTAAAGAAGACAAACTGTTTTGCATGAGCCACCCGTTCCCTTTTAGTTGCACTTAACCATACGTGCCTCTACATAATGTGGTCATTAATTGATGTAAGACAAGCATATTGCACGTTTTGTTACAACTTCCGCAATTTCACCTTAATCTAAGTTGACGACTATATGATGCACTGATACATAAGCTTATATGCATATAAGAATTTTTTTACTTTGTGCTTAGTCTTTACCGTTAATAGTAAAAAGGATCATCAAATGAGCAAGTCGTACCCTGATATAACTAAACGCATTTCAGATAACATGAAGTCTCTTCGCGCTGGCATACCCGACACCATGCAAGGTTTTTCAGCTATGGCGAAAGCAGCAACTCAAGACGGCGCCCTAGATAAAAAAACCAAAGAGCTAATTGCATTAGCCATTGGTATTTCAACGCGGTGTGACGGCTGCATTGGCTTTCATGTAAAAGCATTGGTCGATTTAGACGTAACCAAAGAAGAGTTAGAAGAAACACTAGGGATGGCAATTTATATGGGCGGTGGCCCGTCACTGATGTACGCTGCTGATGCCATGTTAGCCTACGAGCAATTTACTCAGGGGTAATATGCATTAACCGAATTTAGTATGCTGGCTTTGGCTAAAGCGCCTTTAGATAAAGCCGCCTTCGCACTTTTGCAATATGCACTTTTACTGAACCCACTAGTGCTGAGCGGTTTTGCCAAACAGCTTTCGATTTATACGGTTTTTAGCTGAGTGCCAGTGATTCTTTGGCAAGGTAGGCGCGTTCTCGATAACGTGATCAAAAGGAATATCAGCCAACTGTACCGGTGCAACATGGGCGCAAAAAATAGTTTCTATAGACGACTGCGCAATACGTTGTAGCGACTTTCGATATTGATTTGGGTGGCATAAGGGATAAGGTGGTACTAACTCACCTTTTACTTTTACCAATAAATCGGCCACGTACGCTTGCCGCGTAGGTTCGTGCATAATGGTAAGATCGTGGTCAGTGTGCCCCGGAGAATAAAGTACCTTCCACTCGTTAAAAAAGGGCAGATTTTGCTCGTCTTCCAGCAAGATATCAGCCCGCAATACAGGGTTATACCAAATAGACTCACGCTGCTTACCTATGCGGTTTGCTACCCACCACGTCAGGCCCAAATCAATGGCGTGGGCTGCTCTGCCCATTAAGCCAGCATACCAGCTTTTTGCTTTTGGGTGCGCGGCAATAGACGCCCCGGTTAACGCCTTAATTCTTGCAGCGCCACCAGCATGATCAGGGTGCATGTGCGTTACCACAATCAATTTTAGGTCGCTTAAAGGCCGATGTAAGGTCTCAGTAATAAACTGGCTCACCGTTTCTACATCGGCGCGACTACACCCATCTAATAGCAGTAAGCCATGCTCGTGCTCTGCTAGATAGATGTGTTGAATGTAGCCCGAAAGGGTATGGATCTTCATTTAGATTCTCATGGCGTTGAGTTGAACGCTGTCGTTAATACTACGTGGATTGTGGGTGTGACTTATTTTTGTAGCAAAACACGCCAACAATTCGTACTGAAATACTAACAAACATTACACATAACAACCAGATCAAGCAAACAACTGTAATACCAGAGCCTTAAGCCACATTAACCCTGGCTCGCCTTCTTGATGCTGATGCCAGTACAGATGTGTTTCCAATGCGGGTAAGTTGAAGGGCAGTGCCGCGATACTTAAGTTTTCGTCAGCAAGGGCGCTGGCAATAGAGCCTGGTAAGGTTAACAGCGCGTTGGTGTTCGCGGTAACCTCTGCCGCAGCCCGATAATTTTGACAACGCCATAGCGAAGGGCGGCTGACTCCAAGTTGCTGTAGGGCAATCTCCTCTACCGAGGCCCCTTTTATTCGATTCGACACCGTAATATGCCGTGCATTTAAATAAGCCGCTGCACTTAGGCTATCACGCAAAGCATGCTGTGTATTCATTAGTACGGCGTAGTTATCACGGGTTAGCAAACAATGTTCAACTGGCGGTGAAATGGGCCGGCCAATGTCTACCACTAAATGTAAATTGCGATTACTTAGGTCGGCTACCATGGTGTCGCGATTTAATCGCGCACTCACAATTTCGACATTAGGGGCGTGAACTTCAAGCTTGGCTAGTAGTGCCGGTAAAACACTAAGCTCTAGCGACTCTTGCATAGCAATAACGAAGCGCTGATGGCTGTGAGCAGGATTAAATTCGGTAAATTCACTTAGTGCGCGGCGAATATTAGCTAACGCTTCTAGAATTTGAGGTGCTAACCGTTCGCAGGCGGCCGTAGGCAGCATATGGTTTTTTTCACGAGCAAATAGTGGGTCGCCAAGAATTTCGCGAAACCGTCGCATGGCGTGGCTAACCGCTGATGGCGTGATATGCAGCGACTCTGCGGCATGGGTCATGTTACGCTGCTGCCACAAAGCTTCAAACACTTTCAGTAAGTTTAAGTCGAGCTTTTCAAATTGCCGTTTATCTTGCATTAAGGCTTTCCCTTTAATACCTAAACCGCCCCACAACAAACTACGCTGAAAAACAGTGCTAAAGCCACCTATTGAAACCGGCTCTCAACATCACAGCGCAGTGAATAGCATTCACAATACTATCGGACTAGATTTCATTTCATTCATTCTAGTAACTAAACTACGCTATAGCTATCAAATTTATTACCCACTGCTTTTAAGCTACTAGCCATTTGTTAAGCACCCGAGGATAGTCATGGATTTTTCGCATAACGATAAAACAAACGCCCTACTCGAAAAACTTGATGCATTTATTGCTGAACATATCGAGCCCATTGAAAATGAAGTTTATGATTTTCATCATAAAGAGAACCACCACGGTGATTGGAAAAAGTGGAAGCTACACCCTAGCACCGAGGCACTAAAACAAAAAGCCCGCGAGGCAGGATTGGCTAATTTATTTTTGCCCGATGCTGAGCTTGGTAAAGGACTAACCACGCTAGAATATGCGCCTATGGCTGAGCGTATGGGCAGATTTCTTTTCGCCCCTGAGATATTCAACTGTAACGCGCCAGATACAGGCAACATGGAAGTGCTTTATCACTTTGGTAACGATGCGCAAAAAGCCAAGTGGCTTACCCCGTTGCTAGCAGGTGAAATACGTTCTGTGTTTGGTATGACAGAGCCTGACGTAGCATCGTCTGACGCCACCAATATGGCAGCAACCATTATTGAAGATGGCGATGATGTAGTGATCAACGGCAAAAAGTGGTGGTCTACCGGTTTGGGGCATCCCAACGCTGCTTTCACTATATTCATGGGCTTATCTAACCCAGAAAATGACAAACACAGCCGCCATAGCATGGTGATTGTGCCACTAGATACACCAGGAATTACCATAACCCGTATGCTAGATGCGTATGGCGATTACGATGCCCCTTATGGTCATGGTGAAATGCATTTTGATAATGTACGGGTAAGTAAAGAAAACCTAGTGATGGGTTTAGGTAAAGGCTTTGCAATTGCTCAAGGCCGTTTAGGCCCTGGCCGAATTCACCACTGTATGCGCGCCATCGGCATGGCTGAAAAATCACTAGAGCTTGCCCTTAAACGTGGCCACGAACGGGTCGCGTTTGGTAAGCCCATTATTCGCTTAGGCGGTAATTTAGAGCGTGTTGCTGAAGCACGTATGGCCATAGAGCAAGCCAGACTATTAACCCTTCATGCCGCATGGAAGATAGACAACCTTGGCGTGAAGCACGCCATGACAGAAATATCTGCCATTAAAGTGGTGGTGCCTAACATGCTGCAATCGGTAGTAGACATGGCCCTGCAAATTCATGGTGGTGCTGGCATGTGTAGCGACTTCCCATTAGCACGCTTTGCTGCAGGTGCTCGCGCACTACGATTAGCTGATGGCCCTGATGAAGTGCATAAAGGCATGGTGTCGCGCATAGAGCTTAGAAAGTATCAATAAAACAGCCTTGAGCGGATAAACAGCCCTGAGCGGATGAACAGCCCTGAGCGGATAGACAGCCCTGAGCGGATAGACAGCCTTGAGCAGATAGACAGCCCTGAGCGAATAGACAGCCTTGAGCAGGTAAACAGCCCTGAGCGGATAACCAGCCTTGAGCGTTTATAAATAACCTTGAGCATTAAACAAAAAAAGAGGCCTACTTTTCTAAGTAGGCCTCTTTTTCTTATTCACTCTTCAGTATTAGGTGCTCAAACGAATGGTGTTCACGCTACTCACTGTCTTCGTTCAAACGACTATGAATGAGCTCAAGTTTGGCAAAACTTTTGTTTAACTCTGGGTTCGTCATGACTAACGCCAACACGTGTTCATAGCTTTCTTCGCGAGTTTGTTTGGTTAAAAATTTAATCATTTGGTCGCTAGGTAATCGACTCAAATCAATCCCTGTGCCAGTAGACATGGCTTGGATATACATTTCTCGCGCAGTTTTAACATACCGAGGCTCACAGGTTTTTTTGGCAATTTTGCTGCCTATAGGCCGATGATAAGAACAGAGCACGTCAAACTTCGCCACTTCATTTAATTCATGATACATATCCAAGAAATCAAATTTGGCTTTATTGAATTCACGCTGTAATTGCGGTTTTGTTTTTTGTCCAAGTATTTCAAATTTCTCATACTGTCGAGTTTTATCATGCTGCGCAAATACTGCACTACTAAACAGAATAGAAGCTGCTGTGAATAGGCCTGCTAAGTGCTTTATGGTAGCGCCAGATATAGCGGAAGTGGTGTGTGCCTTCATCATTTGTTCCCTTTTTGATGCGTTAAATTCAACCTAGCACATGTACGATTTATAGGCAAAAAAATAGCTATTGTGCCTTCTGCTACCGCTTGGGGCTTGGGCTCGCGCCTTTCTTGGCAAAACCTTCTTTTTAAGCCATGCTACCCACGGTGCTTTTAAATCGACGTAGGGCAATATAATAAAATACCCCACCAATAAATGTTAGCGCAATAAGTTGAGGGTACACCACACTTAGCCCAGCCCCTCTGTACAGCACACCTTGTGATGCCATAACAAAATGAGTATTAGGCGCAATAAGCATAATGTTTTGAATTAAGTCAGGCATACTTTCTCTTGGTGTTACACCACCAGACAGCAACTGAAGCGGTAATAATACTAGAATCAATAAAAGCCCAAACTGTGGCATAGAGCGCGCGATGGTTGCCATGAATATACCTAAACTGCTCACCGCAAATAGGTGAATAGCCACCGCCAGCATAAATAACCACACATCGCCATTAATGGGGACACCCAACACGTATTGAATGACCAAATACACCGACATGAGTGTAGCAAGCCACACCATCAATAAGGTAGCGGCAATTTTCGATAACATTATTTCACTGCTTGATACAGGCATTGCCAATAAATGCTCTATTGTACCCCGCTCTTTTTCTCGAATAAGCGCAGCGCCCGATAAAATAATCGCAATCATCGTCACCGCATTAATGAGCTCCATCACTGAACCAAACCAGAAACTTTCTAAGGCAGGGTTAAACCGCGCGCGCATGATTAAATCTACGGTATAACTGGTTTCTGACTTGTACCCCGCCACGTAAGCGGCCACCTCTTCGCCGATAATTTCAGTAATATAGCCGTTACCGGTAAACGCCTGGCTAATGCGGGTAGCATCTACGTTAACTTGCACATCAGGTACTGAACCCTTCATTACGTCTTTTTCAAATTCAGGAGGTATCGTCACGACAAAGGTGTACTTTCCCGTATCTAAGCTGGGGGTAACGTCTTGTTCAGAAATAATGACGGGGGTTAAAAAATAGGGAGGCACAAAGCCGTCTATCACCCGATGAGAAAGCTGCGAACGGTCATGATCCACAAACGCAATCGGCGCGTTATGCAAAGACTCAGGTACTGCTGTGGCCGCCGTGTAAATGTTTAAGGTGAACACATAGAAAATGAGCACCAACATCACAGGGTCGCGCCATAAGCTCCATAATTCTTTTACACTAAGATGCAATACATTGTTAAGTTTCATTACTTAGCGTTCCTGTTTCTTAAGTAGCGCCACTGACAACCACAGGGTAATAGGAATGCTGATAGCGATGGCATACACCGCAAAATCTAATGAACCAAAGCCCAACCCTTTACTGAAAATGCCTCGACTGGCTAATAAAAAGTAACTAATGGGATGCATCTCACCAATAATTTTTCCTGCGCCCTCTAGTGCTGAAACCGGCGTGATCATGCCCGCAAATTGTACCGCAGGTACCATGGTTCCTATGGTAGTAAGTAGAATAGCGGCAATTTGGCTGTTGGTAAAAACAGACGCCAACAAGCCAAAACTGGTAGAAAAGGTCACAAACAATAACGCGATTATGGCAAACGCGAAGACATCGCCTTTAAGCGGTACTTTAAAAAAGTACACCGCCATCAGAACCAATAAAATGAAGCTTACAAACGAAGTAAGGATATAGGGCACTTGTTTGCCCAGCAGAAATTCGAGTTTCGATACTGGCGTCACATACAAGTTAATAATTGAGCCTAGCTCTTTTTCTCGCACCACGGCTAACGAGGTAAGCAACGCCGGTATCATCAATAACAGCATTGGAATAACCGCAGGTACAATGGCAACTAAGCTTTTAATATCGGGGTTATACAAGTAGCGCGATTGCACATCAATCAGCGAGGTAGAAGTGGTCGTGCTCATTTGAGAAGCTTGTTCTAACAACCAGGTTAAGTGAATGCCTTCAACATAGCCTTCAATAGTTTCGGCTCTAGAAGGCATAGAACCATCTATCCATGCGCCAATTTGTACGTTCTCACCTTTATGGAGCTTTTGGCCGAAGTCCGGCGGTATCTCAATGGCCAGTGACAACTCGCCACTTTTCATTCGCCGGTCCATGTCTTCGTAACTGGTAATATCAGGCTGGGTGACGAAATATCGTGAACCTGCAAGGCTATTGGTGTATTGCTCACTGATGGCAGACTTGTCGCGGTCGAACACCGCATATTGTAAATCTTCTACATCCATGGTTATGCCGTAGCCAATGACCAGCATCAATACGATAGAGCCTAAAAATGCCATGGTTAAGCGGATAGGGTCGCGCATTAACTCCAGCGTTTCACGGGTGGCATAACTCATTAAACGTTGTAGCGACTGTCTATAGCGGCTCTTTTGTTTTGTAGCCGCAGGCACTGCACGGGTATCTTCTTTTTCTGGGCTGGCTTCTTGTCCCGCTGAAGAAACACCTTTCTTCAAGCTAGCCTCTTCGCTTTGCACATCATCTTTACTTGGCTGCGCGGCTTCTAAGTAGTCGATAAACGCTTCTTCTAAGCTCGCAGCTTGCTTGTGGGCCACAATGGCCTTAGGTGAATCAGTTACCAGCACTTTGCCAGCGTGCATAAGCGAAATGCGATCGCATCTTGCCGCTTCGTTCATAAAGTGTGTGGAAATAAAGATAGTCACACCATCTTCTCTGGCTAAACTAATAAGTAGACGCCAGAAATTATCCCTCGCGATGGGGTCTACCCCCGATGTGGGTTCATCTAGAATCAGTACTTCAGGTTTGTGTACCATGGCCACCGCCAACGACAACCGTTGACGCAACCCTAACGGTAACGATGCGGGCAACGCATCTTTGTGATGACTTAGTGAAAAGCGCTCAAGCATCTCTTGTACGCGAGCCTCACGCTGCTTGTTATCTTGAGTATTAGCCTGTGTAAATAGCCGCGCGTGTAGTACCAAATTTTGTTCAACGGTAAGCTCGGTATACAAGGAAAAGCTTTGCGACATATAGCCCACGCGGTATCGCGTGGCAATGTCGTTCGGATCTAATACGCTGCCTAACATCCATGCTTCGCCAGAAGTTTGTGGCAGAAGGCCAGTCAGCATTTTCATGGTGGTAGATTTACCGCAACCATTCGAACCCAAAAAGCCAAATATCTCGCCTTTTCGAATAGAGAAACTGACGTTATCAACCGCAGTAAAATCACCAAACTTCATGGTGAGACTTTTCGCCTCTATGGCAATAGGCGCGTGAGCGCTTTCATCAATAGGGGTTATAACCACGGGCAAGTGGTTACGTTTTATCGATTCGGGCAATAGGGCAATAAATGCCGACTCTAGATTATCCGTTTGGGTTTTCGCCAGCAGTTCTTTCGGCGTACCTGTGGCTAACACCTTGCCATCGTTCATGGCAATAAGATGTTCAAATTGCTGCGCTTCATCCATATACGCGGTGGCAACCAGCACCGTTAGATCAACCTGCCCTTTTCGAATATCCGCAATTAAGCGCCAAAATTGACTGCGCGCTAACGGATCTACGCCGGTAGTAGGCTCATCTAAAATCAGTAATTTAGGATCGTGAATAAGGGCACAGCATAAGCCTAACTTTTGCTTCATTCCACCAGACAGCTTGCCCGCAGGGCGAGATAAAAAAGGAAACAGCCCAGTACGCTTAGTTAAATTATCGATACGTTTGCGGCGTTCGGCGCGTCCGTGCCCAAATAGCTTGGCGAAAAACTGTAAGTTTTCTTCAACCGATAAGGTGGGATATAGATTCTTGCCCAATCCCTGTGGCATGTAGGCAATATCCGCACAAATGGCTTCTCGGTGAGCCCGCTCACGCATGTCGCCATCAAGGACATTAAGCGTACCTTGCTGCAACGCCCGTTCACCAGCAATAAGCGATAAAAGCGTAGATTTCCCCACGCCATCAGGCCCAATGAAACCAACTGTTGCACCACGGGGAATTCGAAGTGATATATCTGCGATAGCGGTAGTTGATTTGTAATGAACCGTCAGACCTTCACAGGTAATGACGTCTGTCATAGCGCAACCAACTCAGGCACATCACTTGGCCACGTTGCGTTATCATCAAGCTTAACCCATACCACGCCAGGCAAGCCTGTTTTTACCTTTTCGATATGTTTTTGTAGTAAGTCTTTAGGAATTTGCGCTTTTACTCGGAACATTAACTTTTCTCGCTCACTTTCGGTTTCCACTGAACGGGGCGTAAACTGCGCGACATCAGCCACGTAAGAAATACTGGCAGGAATAGAAATATCAGATGCGGCATCTAAAACAATACGTGCTTCAGAGCCAATAGAAAGTCGCCCTACTTGAGTAGCAGGCAAGTAAAATGTCATATAAACATTGGTTAAATCTACAAGGCTTAGCACACGTCCACCCGCGGCCACTACTTCACCAGGTTGCACAACACGGTATTGAATACGCCCGTTGCGCGGCGCTTTTAATAACATATCGTCTATTTCAGATTCAATTTGCGCGATGGTAGCATCGCTTGCCGTTACCGCCGCTTGGGCTGATAAATGCTGAGATTTAGAGGCTTCAATGGTGGCGTCTGCCGCTGCAAGCCTGGCCGCCGCGGCATTTACTGCCGCCTTTGCACTTTCTACCGTAGTTTGGTTATCTTCCGCCAATTGTTTCGACACAGCACCAGTTTTTGAAAGCTCATCGGTGCGTTTAGCGTGGGCTTCTGCCGCTTTTAACTCGGCTTCGGTTTGAAGCAACGCTGCCTGTAAGGCAACCTTTTCACTCTCACGCTGCGCAATGGCCATGTGCGCTGCGGCTACTGCACTTTGCGCCTGCACGCGCTGTGCATTGGCTTGACGAAGTTGGCCTTGAATAGTCGTGGTATCAAGCTTGGCGACTAGCATTCCTGCTTCTACTTGCTCACCTTCATCCACATAAATGGCTTCCACTCTTCCCGCTACCTTAGCAGCAATACCAATTTCAATCGCTTCAATTCGACCATTACTCGACACCACATCTTCTTGCTCTGCACCACCGAAGAAGGCGTTATAACCAAGCACCAATAATACAATCAACAAAAAAACTAAAACGAAGGGGGTCTTCTTCACTGTCTTCACGGCAACGCTTCCTGTGTAATGAATCTCGCTGCCTGAGAAGCGCGAGTAGTTTCACGGTGTGGGGAACGCATAAGCTGCCCCCGTGATTTAATCAATTATTTGGCTTACTAGATGAACTACCCATTTTACCTATTGGGAAAGAAGCATCTTTGTTCTAAATCAACAAAACGTAGTGTTGAGCTATTAGTAAGCTGAAGTTTATTAAACAGATGTTGCTTAGAAGCGTAAGCGAGGATATTTGTATGGAAAGTAAAAGAATATCGAACCTGATAAAGGTGCAAAAAATGAAAGTCGCCTCTACCTTTCTTGCACCTTTTTTACACCTTGAATAATCAAGTTTTAAGCAAAGCTTTTTAGCTAAAATCCTAAAGATAGAAGCGTTGAGCTAAAGGGTTTTGATAATAGAAGAAAAATCTAGCCCACCGTTTTCTTGTGCTTGTTCACAATACGCCCGATATAACTCGGCAGCTCTTTCTCCCATCGGCACTTTTGCTCCCACAGACTCAGCGCCCTGCATGGCTAAGGTCAAATCTTTCACCATAAGCGCTGCGGCAAAACCACCGGCAAAGTCATTATCCGCGGGGCTCGCTGGGCCTACCCCCTTTACTGGGCAGTAGCTGGTCATCGACCATGTTTGCCCCGACGCATTCGACGCAATATCGAAAAATACTTGTGGATCTAAATCTAGCTTTTCAGCTAGTTGAAACGCTTCACAGGTAGCAATCATGCTGGCACCTAGCAGCATATTATTGCAAATTTTAGCGGATTGCCCTGCCCCACATTCTCCCGCATGAATAATTTTCTTACCCATGGCTGAAAGTACTTTTTCTGCCTGTTCGAAGGCAGTGTTTTCGCCCCCCACCATAAAAGTAAGGGTACCGTCGCCTGCAGCCTTGGTGCCGCCAGATACTGGCGCGTCTACCATAAGCAAGCCCTGCGTTTTTGCCATGCCGCCGACTTCCTTTGCAGTGGCCACATCTATGGTTGAACAATCTAACAGCAAGGTACCTGATTTTGCATTGGGCAATACGGTTTCTTCGTATATGCCCTTAACGTGTTTGCCAGCCGGTAACATGGTTACCACTGCATCGCAGCACTCTACGGCTTGCTTGGCAGATTCAGCTAATTCGCAGCCATTCTCTTTTGCCATGACCATAGCTTCATTGCTTAAATCAAACGCCAATACGCTGAACCCATTTTTCACTAGGTTTTTAGCCATGCCCGAGCCCATATTGCCTAGGCCAATAAACGCAATATTTTTAGTCATTATTCACTCCGATTTATGTCGATGGACACAGCTTATTCCATGGTAGGAATAACAAACGCATTGTCGTTAGTATCAGAACCATCAGGCCATCGCTGGGTAACGGTTTTCACTTTGGTCCAAAATTTAACCCCTTCCATACCGTGCTGATTGGTATCACCGAAGGCCGAACGCTTCCAACCACCGAAGGTGTGATAGGCAACAGGGACGGGAATTGGCACATTAATACCTACCATGCCCACGTTCACCCGTTGTGCAAACTCTCTGGCGGCATGGCCGTTTCGGGTGTAAATGGCCACGCCATTACCGTATTGATGATCGCTCGCCAACGATACCGCATGGTTAAAGTCTGTGGCGCGCACAATTTGTAGTACTGGCCCGAAGATTTCTTCCTGATAAGAGCGCATATCTGCCGTTACATTGTCGAACAATGTGGGCCCAATGAAATAGCCATTGGTGTGCTCTGGTATTTGCGACGTGCGGCCGTCGTAAATAAGATTCGCACCTTCCGATATGGCAAGTTCAATATATTCTTCAATACGTGACTTATGGGCAGCGGTTACCACAGGGCCGTAGTGCGCCGACTTATCTTCTGAATGGCTTACTTTAATAGCTTTAATGGCTGGAATAAGTTTGTCGATAAGCTTTTCTGCGGTGCCTTCACCTACTGGCACCACCACAGGCAATGCCATGCATCGCTCGCCCGCAGACCCATACGCTGCGCCCACCAAGTCAGCCACCACCTGATCTAAATCAGCATCTGGCATCACAATGCCGTGGTTTTTGGCGCCGCCCATGGCTTGAATACGTTTGCCGGCTCGTGCACCACGCTCATAAACATAATTGGCAATGTCAGATGAACCCACAAAGCTGGCTGCCTTTACGTCTTGATGATCAAGCAAGGCATCTACCGCCACTTTGTCACCATGTACTACGTTCAATACACCTTTAGGTAACCCTGCTTGCAACATGAGTTTGGCTAGCTCAACAGGCACCGATGGATCGCGCTCTGAAGGTTTTAAAATAAAGGCATTGCCACAGGCAATGGCTACGCCAAACATCCACATGGGTATCATTGCTGGGAAGTTAAACGGCGTAATACCCGCCACTACACCTAAGGGCTGGCGCATGGAATACACATCAATACCCGGCCCTGCGCTATCGGTGTACTCCCCTTTTTGCGCATGAGGAATGCCGCAAGCAAATTCAATAACCTCTAGCCCCCGTTGAATGTCACCTTGGGCGTCAGATAGCACTTTACCGTGTTCGCTCGATAGCAACTGGGCAAGCCTGTCTTTGTCTTGTTCAACAAGGCGTTTAAATTCAAACATAACCCGTGCACGGCGCTGAGGGTTTGTGGCTGCCCATTCCCGCTGGGCTTTTTGGGCTACTTCAACAGCATGATTTACCGTTTCCACGGTAGCCAGTGTAACGTGGGCTTGAACCTTTCCTGTGTTAGGGGCGAACACATCGGCGTGACGCTCGCCTTCAGCAGTATAACCTTTGCCTTCAATAAAATGCGTTATGGTTCTCATGGCCTACCTCAACAACTTAAAAATAAAAACAGATTATTTACAATTTTGAAACCTTGCGTTAAAAACTGCAAGTCAATATAGTTACAGCACAGTGCTGCATTTTTGCAGCAAGTTAAAAAGGTAATCACGTGAACTGGGATGACTTAAGACTGTTTCTTGGCCTTGCTAGAAATGGAAAAATTAGCATTGCTGCCAGAAACTTACACCTTGATGCCACCACGCTCATTAGGCGTGTAAAAAGGCTGGAGACTGCCCTTAATTGCAATTTGTTCGAGCTAAGTAACAAAGGCTATTTACTTACCGATCACGGTAAGCGCTTAGTGCACTATATTGAACATGCAGAAAGACACATTTTAGAAGCGAAAAATGATTTAACCGACGAGCGTCAGGAGCTTTCCGGCACAGTAAGGGTCAGTGCATCGGAAGGGTTTGGTTCTTGGGTATTGGCCCCAGCGTTGGCTGAATTTAAGCAGCGCTACCCCGCTATTTGTGTGGAGTTAGTGGCAAACAGTGGCTTTTTGAATATCAATAAACGGGAAGCCGATATTGCCATTTTGCTAGAAAAACCCACGAAAGGCCTGTTGTACACTAAAAGACTTACCGACTACCGCTTAAATTTGTACATGCACGAAGATCTAGTAGCAGAGCATGGCGCCCCTAGCTCTATCGAACAACTAAGCCCCTTCAACTTGGTCAGTTATGTGCCCGATTTAATTTATGCACCCCAACTTAACTTCATTGAAGAATCGCTACTTTCGCCGCTTCACGCCCTTAAAAGCACCAGTATTAATGCGCAATTTCAAATGCTACGAAACAAAGCAGGTGTAGGTATTCTGCCTCATTTTATTGCCAAAAATGCCCATGAACTACAACCGGTACTGCAAGATAAAATAAACATTACCCGTACCTTTTGGCTGGCAACTCACCGCGATGTAAGGCACTTAGCCAGGGTGAATGTATTTTTAGATTGGTTGAACGATACCGTGCAACAACACGCTGACATCTTTTGAACTAGCCACAGGTTTGCCATGTTACTGTTTTCGCTAAGTTACACCTACATAAAAAAAGCGCCCGAAGGCGCTTTTTAGTGTTCTTTCTATTACATTTTAGAATGCGTAAGTTAGGCTCACAGAACCATTCACTGGTGCACCATAAAAGCCTATAGTATGTAGGCTAGTAATGTATTTTTCGTCAAAAATATTGTTGATGTTTGCACGCAAGGTAAGGTCGTTGGTTACCGCGTAGGTTGCATAGGCATTTGCTAAGAAGTAGCTGCCCTGCTCTACGTTGTAATCGGTGTTGCTGATTTCAGATTGCCATCTGCCGCCTAAGCCAACGGTAAGTGCTGGTACAGCTGGTAGTTCATAACCCAATTGGAAAGTCACTACATCACGTCGAGCCCATAGGTTCGCATCATTGCCCGCTTCATCTTCCACATCAATTGCGGTATACGATACTTGAACACGCAATGCATCAGTAATTTGACCGACCACTTCCACCTCAAACCCTTCAGACTCTACCGTAACACCTTCGTAGTAGTACTGCTGGTTTTCTGGGTTAATACCCGCAAAAGCAGCAAGATTTTCTTGGTCTGCTGTGAAGTATGCGAAGGTCGTTAATAGTTCGTCGTCTAACCACTGCGCTTTCACACCTGCTTCGAAGTTTTTGCCCTTAGTGGGTGCTAAAAATTGCCCCGACAAGTCGTATTGCTCTTGAGGCTGATACACATCTGAATAGCTTACATAAGTATTGATGTTTTCAGTTACCGCATAGGTCGCCCCAACATACGGGCTAGCTTCACTTTCTTCATTGTCGATAGTGGTGCCCGCATTGTTACCACTGCGCTCAAAATCAATTGCGTTGAAGCCCGCAATAACAAACAATTCATTGGTGACGCTTATTTTGGTAGAGCCAAAATAGCGGGTAAGATCTTGTTCAATATCAGAATACAGCACCGCGTCAAACCAGTCTGGTTCGGCAATGGCATCAAATGCATATGGGAACGCTGGCGTTGCGCCATAGGCAGGCGTATTAGCATAGTCGAAACCGTATTGATACATGGTGTCGGAACTAGAGGCATGACTTACACCAACGTTCACTTCATGTTGACGGCCGAAGAGCTCGAAAGTACCAAAGGTACGCGCTTCTACTAAGTTTGAATCTATGTCTGAATCATAACGACCGGGCCAGCCTACTAAACCTAAGCCCGTGTCTTTATCGATAGTACCGTAAGCATAAAACAACTTATCTTGTTCTTCGTAGCCGCGATAGTTGTAGCTTACTTTCACTTGCCAGTCGTTATCGAAAATATAGTCGAATTCAACGAAGGCATTGGTGTTTTCTGTGTCCCACATTGCCCATTCTTGCGCTGTGGTATCACTCACATCCCACTCAGCTTGTGTACCGTCTGTGTAATTAAATACTAACCCGCCCCAATTGTTTCCATCGGTGTTGGCATCTTGGTAAGAGTAGCCCAACGTAATGGTGGCGTTATCGGTAAGTTGCCCATCTACTACGCCATATAAAAAGGTGCGATCGTTCTCTAAGCCATCTAAGTAAGATTCTTTATCTTCTATAGCACCTACAAAACGTGCAGCCCAACGGCCATCTTCGGTTAGCAAAGTAGAGTAATCCGCCTGCAAGCGTTTAAAATCAAACGACCCTGCACTCACTGTCACTTCACCGCCTTCTTCATTGGTGGGGCGTTTACGTACATAGTTTAATGTACCCGATGAATTACCTACACCGGTTAGCAGGCCATTGGCACCACGAATAACTTCAATTTTTTCATAACCGTAGGCTTCAAGCGCACCGGTGACAATTCCCCAGTCGTTAGGTAATCCTACGCCATCAATTTGCGTGTTTTTAATTTCAAAACCACGGGCTGTGTAGTTTGTACGGTTGGTTTCCCACTCTTCTACGTTAATACCCGGTGCAAGTTTAAGTGCATCGTTAACATTGTAGGCACCAAACGACTGCATTAGCGCTTCAGAGATAAGGCTAATTGACTGAGGTGTTTCGCTTAGCTCCATTGTTAAGCCAGTCGCACCGCGACTTACGCGGTTTTGACGTACACCAACAATGTGAATTTTCTCAACCTGCGACTCTTCTACAATTGCAGTATCTGTTTGAGTTTCTTGAGCGTTAATTGAGAAAGCGAGCGCTACAGGGGTAAGCGCAAAGAGTGTGGTCAGTTTCATTGTGTTCTCTACAGTGATTTTGGTTTAGTTTTTAGTCGCAGAGGATTATACGGAAGTAGAGAAGGATCACAAATGATAATTATTAGCATTTACAATAATGCTAATATTTACCTGTTAATAAAAATTGATCAGATTTTTGCTTTCTTCAGAATATAAATAGGGCAAGTTGGTTGGCCAAAGAATTTAGCGCCTTCAGCCATCACTGAAAAAAAATACTAACTATCGGGAAGTCTCGATTTTACTTGGGTAATAAGATCCTGTTTCACCACAGGTTTAACAATATGACCTTGCATACCTGCATCGATACAACGCTTTCTGTCGGCTTCCATGGCGTTAGCTGTCATGGCTAAAATAGGGATATTATCCCAGGTAGCATTTGCGCGAATGTGCTCAGCTGCTTCTACACCACCCATAATAGGCATTTGCATATCCATTAATATTAAGTGAGGTTTGAACCCACTCAGAAGAAGATCTAAACACTCTTGTCCATTTTCGGCAAATTTTACGACAGCCCCTGCACTTTTAAGCATAGCGCCCGCAACTTGTTGATTAATTGGGTTGTCTTCCACTACCAAGATTAAGGTTTTAGCCAAGAGTTTTTCGTTATCTTCAACCTCGGGCTTTTCAGCTAATTCATCGATAGATTGGCTGCACGAAATAACCGTATCGTACAATGTAGATGGTGTGAATGGCTTATATAAAAGGTCGTCGTATAGCACCAAGCTATTTTTATCAAGACTCTCTCTGTTGTGCGAGACCACAACCAAATGGGTAATTTCTTTTTGTTCTTGTTGCCAACTTTCCAGTGCTTCTTTACTGATAACAGTTAAGATTGCTTCATCAATGATAATGACCCTAGGTAGGCTATTCGACGCTTTATGAGTAGTTAAGTCTTCAACACTTTTTGCCACATAGGACGGCCACCCAAGTACAGAACATTGGCGCTGAATGCCGGTTTCTACATTTACATTTTGCGTAAGCACTATGGCCTGATAAGACATAACATCTTGCTCACTTAAGCTGTCTTCTTGCGCTACCGATGCTTTTTTAAGCAACACATTAAAATGGAATTTACTGCCTTTACCCTGCTGGCTTACTACACCAATCTTACCGTGCATCATTTCCACTAACTGCTTGGCAATGCTTAGCCCTAGGCCTGTACCACCGAACTTAGAGTTGGTGTCGCGGCTAGCCTGAGTAAACGCCCCAAATACTTGGTTGGCTTGCTTTTCAGTCATGCCAATACCCGTATCTTGAACCTCAAACCCTAGCTGAACGGTATCTTCGTTTTCGTTTAGTAATTCTACGCTTAAATTCACTTCCCCACGAGAGGTAAATTTGATGGCATTACTAATTAAGTTACTGATAACTTGATTAAGCCTAACGGCATCACCCACAACATGTTGTGGGCATTTAGGATCAACATCAATCCACAGCTCAATATGTTTACCGTAAGCCGCACGCCCCATCATCTTGCCCACTTGATTCAGCAAACTATCTAAACGGAATGGGGCTTCAACCATATCGAGCTTACCGGCTTCAATTTTAGAAAAATCGAGCACGTCATCAATAATTCGGCTTAATAAAGAAAAGCTTGTGATAGCTTGCTCTATATTATCGTTGATTTTTTTATAGTTACGCTCACCCAGTGTGATTTGCAGGAGCCCATACACACCGTTCATAGGCGTTCTGATTTCATGTGACATTCTGGCGAGAAAATCGGCTTTAGATTTTTCGGCACTGTTGGCTTTATTCTTTGCTTTTATGGCAAGCTCTTTTTCCAAGTTCAATTGATTAAGCAGACGTATTAATAGATACGCTAATCCTATTAAAAACAAAGCCGCCACCGCAAAGCCCAAAGCAATAAAATGTTTGGTTCGCTCCAAATACGCTATAACCTCTGTTGGCTTTTCCATGACTAACCAGTAGTAAGCATCTTCAATGTCAGTGTCGTCAGTATTCCTTTTACCAATAGGAATAATGCCGTGTTTAAATCGACTGGTAAATTTCCTATCTGGCACGTCATCTTCGCCACCATAAAAGCGTTTTTCAAAGCCAGGAAATTGCATACTTACTTGGTTCTTGGGCCTATCGAGCAGCCAACCCCACGCTGCGTTATTCGGTGAAGCTAAAAAGAATCCATCTGGATTAATTAACCAATGCGCACTCTCGGTTTGCAGCTCTTTTAAGCGAGAGAATACTTCACGTAAATCAAAGTTCAGTACGATTAAACCCAAAACTTCGCCATCAACGCGATATTTAGCAACACTTCTAATAGTAGGCCGATAAGGCAGTTCTATTACTCCCCGCTCTTTATTTAAATCTAAGGGCGATATGTAATAGTCTTTTGATGATTCAACAGCTTCAATAAAATAATACCGATCTGCTTTGTTTTGAAGGTCTTGGGTGTCTCGCCAGATAAGGCTTCCGGACGATTTTTCGGCCCGTAGTTGTTCATTACCATCAAGGGCAATATAACGGATTTGCTGCAAACTTGGGTACGCATCGAACAGTGCTGACCAATGTGCAGTAAGGTACCGCTTAGCATCGCCTTCAACGAGTGAATCAACAATAAGGGTACTTTTACTTTCTTGAATAGCGATTGAACGCGCATCCAATATGACGTGGTTTATTTCGCTCTGAAAATTTTGATGCAGGACATCGAATTGTTGGCTGATAGCGTCATGACTAAACCGCTTAGTTTCTATCCACAAGATATTGGCTAATACCGCCAAGATACCTATAAATAATACGCAGAAAATAGAAATAAAGAGTGCTGATTTGGAGACTTTATTGACCACAATGCATCCTTTCGGGTTACTGCAACGGCTATCGCATTATACGAAAGTATAACACCTAAGTCGTACCGTACCGCAAATAAGCTAGCTTTGGCTATTAATGGCTACGTCAATGCTGACACCAAAGTACTTAATGGCCCTAAATCTGATTCAAAATGCTTCCATTACTGCATCTTTAAAATTTTACCTGGTAGCACTGTGTTCCAGTGCGCCATAAGCTCAACATAATTATTGTAGTACTTTCCAATACCTTCAAGGTTGTAACAAAATTCCAGCCGTTCCGCAAACAACTGCTTGAAGATGCTGAACCCGCATGACATGGGATCTCGTCGCGCATCAATGATTGTAGCACTTGGGCCTATCAATGCCCCCGCCCGTTTAACCTGTGCGCCACTCCGGCAACGTAGAGCCTGCTTGAGGTAAAGTTGCGCTGTAACTCATATGCGCTAATAATTTGACTAGTTAACAAGCAACTAGCAGAGTATAGAGATGCTTACATTAAGCGAAGCCTTATCACTATGATGAATTTAGCGTTCTCTTACCTACCTCTTATTTTGCTAATTACCTTAATGGTAAAAAAGAACCCTATGCCATCTAGCAAAGCCCTACCTTTAAGCGCTTTGGTAGCTTATATTGTGGTGCTGTTGATATTCAAACAAGACGCGAGGTTAGTGAATGCCAATGTAATAAGTGGCGCATTACTGGCACTTACCCCGCTTTCTATTATCGCCGGCGCGATATTCCTTTTTAAATGCATGGAAATTACCGGCGCTTTAGCTATTTTACGTAAATCGCTAGACGGCGTAAGCGAAAACCCCGTAGCCCAGCTAATGATTGTAGGCTGGGCGTTTATGTTTCTAATTGAAGGCGCCAGTGGTTTTGGAACACCGGCCGCTATTGCCGCCCCCATACTTTACAGCCTTGGTTTTCCCGCCTTACGAGTGGCACTGTTCTGTTTAGTGCTAAATACCATTCCCGTTACTTTTGGAGCCATGGGCACACCTGTATGGTTTGGGTTATCGCTGTTGCAGCTTCCCCAAGAAAGCGTGCGGGAAATAGCACAGCAAGCAGCCCTTATTAACACCATAGCCGCACCTGTTATTGTGATATTGGCATTGCGATTAGTAGTAAGCGATGCCGCCGACATTAAAAAGAACCTGCTTTTTATTCTACTTTCCACCTGCGCATGCACCCTGCCCTATTTGGGGCTAAGCTATTTTGGTGTGGAATTCCCTTCGTTGCTGGGCGGGCTAATTGGCTTAATCATTACCCTGTTGCTAGCGAAATATAAAATAGGAATAGAGGCAGTAAATCGACCAACAGATAATCGACCAGCAGCCACCGAACAAACCACCGAACAAGCCCCAGCGAAAACAGTACCACTAAAAACACTAATAAAAGCCGCGTTCCCGCTATGGGGCACCGTGTTGCTTTTAGTCTTAACTCGCCTGCCGGAACTAGGGTTAAAAGCGCTTTTACAAGCCACCGAACCCGCCTTACACATTAGCCTAGGTTTATTAGGCACTTTCCACATAAGCACAAGCTTAGTGGCCAGCTTAACCGACATCTTAAATACCGCGGTAACCTGGAAACATAGCGTTTTGTATATTCCATCTATCATTCCTTTTGCGGTAACCGGCAGCGTAACCTTGTGGCTATTTCGCCAACAAGCAGAACCAAATACGTTAAAAATAGCAGGCCAACAAACTCTTGCCCGCATGCGCACGCCTTTTTTCGCCATGCTAGGTGCACTTATCTTTGTGAACATGATGATGCTAGGCGACAGTTCTGGTCAAAACAGCGCGGCAGTAGCACAAATCGGTCATCACTTGGCACAAATTACCGGCGAAAACTGGACCTTCTTCGCGCCGCTATTAGGTGCATTAGGTTCATTCTTTTCAGGGTCGGCCACTATCTCTAATTTAACCTTCGCTGGTATTCAAACCACCATTGCAGAGCAACTGTCATTACCCTTAACCACCATACTGGCACTACAAAGTGTAGGCGCCGCCATGGGCAACATGGTGTGCATCAATAACATAGTGGCAGTAACCGCTATTCTTGGTTTGCAAAACCGCGACGGCGACATTTTAAAAAGTACTTCGCTAATACTGGCAGTGTTCGCAGTGGTGGCTGGGGGTATGGGTGTGTTGTTGATTCGGGTTGGGCTTGGTGGGTGAGATTGGTAGTTAATTTCCAAGCTTGAGCTGTGTACTAATCCTCAATTACTGAAACTGTACTACTGGTCGGGTACGAACTAATACGATATTGTATATGCAGAATAAATAAGGATTTTTAGTCTTGAAAGCATTTACTCCGCATTATGGTGGCAACGCAGATCGTTACGATTTGTTGGCTAACTTGGAAGTTAACCAAACTGTGCCCGAAGTTAAAAAATGACAGTACAAAACTATTTAATTACTGGCAGGCAAGAAAAGCACCTTCTGCATGAAATTCGAGACGCACTTAAAACTGCGACGAATATTGAAATTGCCGTTTCCTTCATTCGCAACTCTGGCTTAAACCTTATCGTCGACGATATTGAAGCTGCGATGAGCTCTTCAACAAGAAATGTAGAGCTCACGGTTTTAACGTCTGACTATATGAATATTACAGAGCCCCAAGCTCTGAAACGCCTTATGTTGCTGAAAGAGCGTGGCGCTAATATACAAGTATTCGAAAGCCGACAAGCTACTAGCTTTCATTTGAAATCGTACATTTTTGTGACCGACAGCGAACAAGGCGTTGTATCCGCTTCAGCATTCATCGGTTCTAGTAACATCAGTAAAACGGCTTTAACCGACGGTATAGAATGGAATTACCGTATTGATTACCCGAACAACAAAGGCAGTGAAGCAGAAGCTCGAATTGATAATATTCGAGAGGAATATAACCACCTACTCACGCTTCCACAGGTAAAGTCACTCAGCTATAACTGGATTCAAGACTACGAAGTTCGTTACAACACGGCTAGAAAAGTAACGCCGTTGTATTCTTCTTCTGCGCTTCCCTCTGAAACCGAACACGAAATACCCACTCCAAAAGACCACCAAGTAGAGGCGCTTGAAGCTTTAGAAAATGCTCGTGACTCTGGTTTTAAAAAAGGCCTCGTAGTGTTAGCTACGGGTATGGGGAAAACCTACTTAGCAGCGTTCGATGCAGCGCAGTTTAATGCTAAGAAGGTCTTGTTTATAGCGCATAGAGAAGAAATTCTTTTGCAGGCTGAAGCTAGCTTTTTAAAAATTCTCCCCAGTAAAAAAGTAGGCAGATACAGCGGTAAACAAAAAGACAAAGAGTTCGATATGCTGTTTGCTTCGGTGCAGACAATTGGACGAGAAAGCCATTTAAATAAATTCGATAAAAACGACTTCGATTATATCGTAGTAGATGAATTTCACCATGCTGCTGCCAACGGCTATCAAAGACTATTAGCGCATTTTAATCCCTCTTTCATGTTGGGCCTAACCGCCACACCAAATAGAACAGATGGTAGCGACATTCTTAAGTTGTGTGATAACAAGCTAATTTACCAAAAAGACTTGTTCGATGGTGTAAACGGTGAAGTATTAAGCCCGTTTAGCTATTTTGGTATTTACGATAAAGAAGTCGATTATGAGCACTTGCCTTGGAGAAACGGACGCTTCGATCCAGAAAAGCTTTCAAATAAATTAGCCACAAAAGGCAGGGCTAAACATGCATTAAGTGAATGGAAGGAAAAAGCTCAAAGGGTATCGCTGGCATTCTGTGTGTCTCGACAACACGCTGATTACATGGCCAAGTACTTTAATGAAAACGGCGTAAGTGCGGCAAGCGTTCACTCCGATTCAGAACTCACACGTACAGAAGCATTAGAGGGATTAAGTGATGGCAAAATAAAAGTACTCTTTTCTGTAGATCTGTTTAATGAAGGCGTAGATCTACCGCAAATAGATACTGTATTGCTACTTAGACCTACAGAATCAAAAATACTATTTTTACAACAGATGGGAAGAGGCCTGCGACGCAGCGAAGGTAAAGAAAGATTAGTTATTCTGGATTTTGTTGGTAACCATCATAGCTTTTTAAACCGCCCAGAAATGCTGTTCGCTGGCATTAAAGATAAGCCTTTAAATAGACATGAAATAGTAAGTATTGCCAAGAACCCTAACCCCTTACTACCCGACGGGTGTTACGTTAACTTTGACCTAGCATTTATTGATTTTCTTGAAAGCCTCTCAGAAGATCAACTTGATACGCAATATGAAAAACTAAAGTCATCGTTAGGCCGACGGCCTTCCTACACCGAGTTTTATACCGCCGGTGCAAATATGGATAAACTTCGCAAAAACCGTGGCTCATGGTGGGAGTTTGTTGATAACAAAGGCGACCTTACACCTGCCGAACTTGAAGTTCTTGAAGAACACCTTCAATGGTTTAAAGACCTTGCCGTTACCCGCGTATCTAAGTCATACAAACTAGTATTGCTAGACACACTAGTTGCTCATCAATCTCTTCATACACAAATTGCATTTGAAGATTTGGCGGCATGGGCAAGCCAATGGTATTTCGATAACCCTGTTTGGCTTACAGATTTACCAGAGAGTAAACGAGATATTCAAAGCCTTAGTAAATCAGAATGGTTACGCCATTGGCGTGACTTCCCAATAAAGTATTGGTGTACGGAAGAACCAGAATCAAAAATAGTGTGGTTCAATAACTCTCAAAATAAGTTTAGTTTTAATCAAAGCATTTCTGCCAGTCAGCTTGAAACATTCCGCTTGATGACAAAAGAAGTAAATGAGCAACGGTTGGCAGCCTACAAGCACAAGCGGCTGTCTGTCGACATTCCTTCAACCAATAATATAGTGCGGTTTCCTGAGAAGGAGCAGTTACCATTCTTCCCTGATATTAAAATAGCCTGCGGTCATTTTAAAACTGGTGACGCGGAAGCCTCTGAAATGGTTAATATGCCGAGCGGTTTTGGTCGCCTGGATACCACCAAGCATTTCATCGCTCGCGCATCAGGCAACTCAATGAATGGTGGTAAAACACCAATTTATGACGGCGATTATTTGTTACTAGAACAAATTACCTCTAACAACGCAGGCGGCATAAGCAACACCACCGTTGCTATTGAGCGCCAAGATACCGCAGGTGATAACCAGTACCTATTGAGAAAAGTACTGAAAAATAATGACGGCAGTTACACCTTACGCGCAGCGAATCCAGACTATGAAGATATAACAGCAAGCGAAGATATGGTGACGTTTGCTAGGCTAAAGGGGAAAGTTGACCCACTCGAGCTATTTGTAGGTGAAGAGTTTATGCGGGAGGAAATACCGCCTCTTTTCAATGAAGAATTTAACCCCGGTAATTGGCAGTCGGGCCACGTTGTCTTAAAAGAGAAGAACGCCCAAATTCTTCTAGTTACACTAAATAAGCAAGGAAAGGCAGAAGATCACCAATATCACGACTACTTTATGGACGAGAAACACTTTCACTGGCAGTCGCAGAATAGTACCTCGCCTAGTAACAAACGTGGACGTGAAATCATTGAGCATCAAAAAATAGATAGTAGCGTTTACTTATTTATTCGTGAGAATAAATTAAGAGGAAAAAGAGCTTCGCCCTTCACCTTTTACGGGGAAATTAAATACGTCAAACACGAAAGCGAAAAGCCAATGAATGTGACCTGGGAGCTATTAAATCAATGAATAGGTTTGATACGTATATTTTAATTTAAATACTTTATATTGAGTTAGCTAAATTTATTCTGCATTAATTTAGAACAAGGATGTCTATATATGCCTAGAAAAAGCAACTCTATCACAGATTTATTGCTACAAGCTCCTTGGTGGGTATCTGTTGTAACAGCAGCAGCTGTTTACATTGTCATGGGCGTTATCATTCCTGCCATAGAAACCAATAATCAATTCCTAAATATGATTTTAAATGCGGTCGCCGTCCCCGCGCCTATTTTCAGTTTTTTCTTTTTACTCTTAGCTCCTTTCGCTTTTTTTAATACCCGCAGGAAAGTTAAGATGCTAGACCAGCAAACCAACTTAAATTCAATTCGACAACTTCACTGGAAAAATTTTGAAGAGCTTGTTGCGGAAGCTTATAGAAGGTTGGGATATCAAGTTACAGAAGGTGGATTTGGTCCAGACGGAGGTATCGACATAGAGCTTAGAAAGGATGGAAAGCTTCTATTCATTCAGTGCAAGCAATGGAAAGCACGAAAGGTCGGTGTAAATATCATTCGTGAAATGTATGGAGTACTAACTGCCAGTAATGCTAATGAAATAATTATTATTTGTTCAGGCAAGTTTACTCAGGATGCATATAGCTTCGCTTTAGATAAGCCGGTGACGCTTATGGACGGCTATGAGCTTTCTGCTTTGATTCAAGATGTCCAATCAAATCCAATTTTAAGCAATGAAAAACAAGCTCTCTGCCCACGATGTAGAAGCGCTTTGGTACAAAGAGTAGCAAAGCGAGGTCCCAATTCAGGAAACGGATTTTTAGGGTGTTCAAGCTTTCCTAAATGTCGTTATACAGAATAAAACTTGATTCTATGGCCTTTGGAGCATGAGCAAGCAAGCTATAGTATTCCACTAACTATAGCTTCCCCCAACCAACCCATGAAAAACCCCAATAGCCCTATCAAAGCTTTCATCATTCTCAAAGTAAAGCTGGCTTAGTCGGCTTTTCTTTATTTGGTAGGTGTCGCTGGCAAAGGCTAGCGCTTCTCTAAAGCTCTCGAATTCTTCATCGAACACCTTAAACACCTCGCGCTGAGGTTTTGCTACCCGCGTTGTGCTGCCGTTTATTTCATAGTCGAACCCAGCAAATTGAATCCGTGAAAGGGCTTCTTTACCTAAATACATACCGCCTTTAAGGCTTATTTGAAATGCGATATCCATTTCTTCTATTTCATCCATGCTCCAGTGGTTAAATACCCTAATGGCTTTTTTATACTTTGCTGCCAATAGCTTTTTTAACACTGCTATTCTGGGTTCTAGCGTGCCGTTGTTTTCATTTTTAAGCAGGTCGAAACATTCATTGCATGAGGGTATACAAACAAAATCAGCGCTTGAGTTTACGTCTCGCCAGTCGTGAATAAATTTTATGGGCGGGATAAAGTCGGGGCGCGCCGCTTCGCAGCCGCAGTAAATACAGCGGTTAAAGTCAGCCGAATGTACTGCGTTTAATGGTTCGTAGAATTTTTGATAATTCGATACTGACATAGTGCTACTTGCTTGGAAATTTCGGGGCTTTTAATGCCAATAACGGTAACACAGCTAGCTTATAGGAAAAGTTAATTGCGCTGTTTTAAAAGCAAAAAACGCCGCCAATCGGCAGCGCTTTGTTTACCGTATTCGCACTTATAAACTACAGGCGCGACGGCTTGCTGTGTGGGTCGCCTTCAATATGTTTTTTGGGTTTACGAGGTCTGGGTTTTGCCGCAATTGGCACATCCTCTTCGCTTTTATCGCCCACTTCGCTTTCTTCAATATCCCACGTACCTTCTTCGCTCCATGGGTCGTCGTCGGGGAATTCGCCTATATTGATTTCTTTTATGGAATAATCGAGCTGGTAGCGCATGTCGTAGTTTGCCGCCCGCACTATGGAAATGCATAACATTAAGGCCACAGCTAATAGCGGTACGCCCCCTATTATCGATGCCGTTTGTAGCGTTTCTAGCCCGCCTACAAACATAAGTACAATGGGCATGAACGATAACGCAAACGCCCAGAACAAACGGTTCCAGCGTAACGGTTCTTCATCTACTTCTTTTTGTACTACGGCCGCTAGAATGTAAGAAATAGAGTCGAAGGTAGTTGCTGTAAAGATTAGCGCCAATAAGGTAAATACGAAGATAACCAGGTAGTCCAATGGCAGTGTATGTAGCATGGCAAATATGGCCGCGGTTGGGCTTTGCTGGTTGAGTATGGTTACTACGTCTAGTTCGCCCGATAGCTGCAAATACAAGCCGTAATTTCCCATTACCATGAAGAATAAAAAGCAACCCATGGTACCAAAGAACATAGAACCCGCCACCATTGTACGAATAGTGCGGCCCCTAGAAATACGCGCGATAAAAAGCCCTACGCTAGGCGCAAATACCAGCCACCAAGCCCAGTAGAATATGGTCCAGTCTTGGGGGAAGTGGGTGTTCTGAAAGCCGTTAAATTCGGCAAATGGCTCTAACCATGTGGCCATTTTTACAATGTTGCTAAGTACGCGGCCAAGGGCATCTAGGCCGGTGTTCGCCATAAACAGGGTTGGCCCTACAATAAATATAAACAGCAGCAACCCAATGGCCAGCCAAAAGTTAATGTCTGACAGCAGCTTAATGCCCTTTTTTAACCCTACATACGCGCTGTAACCAAATATAGCGGTACAGGTTATCAGCACAATAATTTGGGTGGTCAGTGACTTGGGCACTCCGAATAATTCATGTACCCCTTCGTTAATCATGGGCGCAGCCAAACCAAGCGTGGTGGCCCCACCGCCTAACATGCCGAAGATAAAGCTGATATCGATAATTTTACCTAACCAGCCGTGGGCTAGCTTTTCGCCAATAACCGGCATTAACGCTTCAGATATTTTTAATACGCTGTGGTTACGCACATAATAGAAGTATGCAATAGGCACGGCGGGAATAAGGTAAATAGCCCACGCTAGCGGCCCCCAGTGGAATATGCCGTAGGCAGCTGCCCACTTGGCGGCTTCTGGGGTTTCGCCTTGTATATGAAACGGAGGTGCCTGGTAGTAATACACCCACTCAATCATAGACCAGTACAAAATAGACGCCCCAATGCCTGCACAAAACAGCATGGCAGCCCATGATACTGGTGAGAACTCGGGTTTTTCTTCAGGCTCGCCCAGTTTTATTTGGCCGATGTCGCTAAACATGATGTAAACCATGAATCCACCCGCGCCAACGCCAAGCAATAAGTACAAAACGCCTAGTTTACTGGTAACGAAGTCTTTTGCGGCCGCCACCCATTGTGCGCCTTGATCTGGCCAAATAATTAAAGGAATGGTTACCGATAGAAGAAGAATAAGAGAGCCAAAAAACGTTGGCTTGTCGATAACGCTAAAAGCGCTTTCCTGTTCGGTACTGGCCTTTTTTGAAGAAGCATTTTGGGCGTTACTACTCATACACGTTCCTTTTTTTGTTTTTATAGATGCCATTATGCAATGAAGCGTTAAACGGGCAATCTTACGAAACAGTGTACCAGATTAACGCTGTAGGTATGTCGGTGTAACTGACTGCAAGTTTACGCTTAATGTTCACCTGACCTCGATAGCTTTATTACTAAGCTTTTTGAATATGCACCGCTAATTGCGTTTATAATGGCGGTTAAACCGTTTTCGAATTTTTATCGACCAACCTGAGTAGAACATGGCCCATAAAGTACGTTATAAATTTAATGGTGTGGCAAAAGAAATAAACTTTTCTTACAGCCGCTATCAAAATATGCATGAAGCCGTGGCCGATGCTGAAGGAATAGACCTTACTCAGTTTTTGCAAACTGAACAGCAACTTGCCTCAATCAGTAAAGACAAAAAAACCGTAAGAAACTTTAGAGATGCCGAATTTATAAAAATGGGGTTTTCTGATTTGTACTTCTTAAAAAATGGCCAAGAATGATGGTTTCCCCCTACAACGCACACTAATACTTAAATAACCTGTGGGCATTAGAACGAACTAAGTTAAACGTTAAGAGCGCGTTGGAAAACCAGACAACAACCCCGTTTGAACCACTAGCCGGTTTAGCTGGCGGGCTGCTTATTGGTATGTCAGTGGTGTTGTGCTCTTTTTTCTTTCAATAAACCTACGCCCAATGCAGCCATGGTTATCGCAACAACACCATTTAGATAGTTAAAAAATGCATAGGGCGCGTAGTCGAGAACCTCAACCCCTAGGGTTGCAGAGTAAAATGCCCCCGCCGTTGTCCAAGGAATAAGGCCCGTGGTCATGGTAGCGCCTTCTTCCACCGACCGAGAAAGCATGGAAGGATCAAGCTTCTGTTGCTGATATTTTGATTTAAACAATTGGCAATTTAAAATAATAGAGATATACGCTTCGCCCATTGCCACGTTCCCTAAAAAGCCTGAAGCGATGGTGACGGCAATTAACGTTTCGGTGCGCTTTACCCGTTTAATAATGCCCGACAATAACGCCGCTAAAAAGCCTGCTCCGTGCAATATACCGCCCAATGCTATTGCCATTAACGCGAGCAATAGCGTCCAGCTCATACTGCTGATGCCGCCCCGTCCTAGTAATGCATCTAAATTTGCGATACCTGTATTTTGTGGGGTGTTTTCCCAAAGTGCATTGAGTACGCTAATTGTGTTGGTGTCTTGGTAGAAAATAGCAATGATGACGGCAAGAAGAATACTGCATGACATGGCAACTTCAGCTGGGACTTTTTTAATGCTCATTACCGTTAGCAACACCAGCGGTAACAAGGTAATGTAAGGCGCAAGGTTATAGTGGCTGGCAAGCACTGCTTTAATTTTGTATATCTCCTCAACATTTAAACTTTGGCTTGCGTAGGTAAAGCCTATAACTAAGAAAATTACGAATGTTAGAAGAAAGCTAGGCAGTGTAGTTAGCAGCATGGCATACATATGCCGATAAATAGTGGTGCCCGCACTCATCGACGCGAGATTGGTGGTATCAGAAATCGGAGACATTTTATCGCCAAACGTAGCACCAGCCACCACCATGCCGGCGATGACAGGCAACGGTATATTCATGGCTTCGCCAATGCCCATTAGCACTACCCCCATAGTCCCTACCGTGCCCCACGATGTACCTGTGGCTACCGACATTACCGCACACAGAATTAATCCCACCGCCAAGAATATACTGGGGTTTAGCCAACTAAGGCCGTAATAAATTAGGGTTGAGATAGTGCCGCTTTGCATAAAGCTGGCGATAACCATTCCAATGAGGATAAAAATATATATTGCCGGCATTGCCCGCGTTAATGCACTGGTCATTAATTCACGGATTTGCAGGTACTTGTACCCCAAACTAAAGGCATTAATACCAGCCCAAAGCAAACACAAGAAAATTAATGCATGCAGGCTAATGCCTAAGCCAAATAAACCACCCGCTATCAACGCGACAATAACGCTGAAACATAGCAATGACTGGGCAAAGCTGGGGCTACGCATAGAGTGAGGCGAAGTTAAAGGCAAGTTGGCGCACTTAAAAATGAAGTCGTGAGAAGGAGTATAACTACTTTGAAAAGTCTTGTGACTAAGAAAAATCAATACATTAGAAAGAAATGGCGCACCCGACAGGATTCGAACCTGTGACCTTCGCCTCGGAAGGAGGCCTCGTCGAAAAGGGCTTAATCGGTCTACCCCGGCGGAAAGCGTCTACACAGCGTGTATAAAGGGATTGAGAGTTTCATGAGCACTAGCCGATTTACATCGATTAACACCATTGGTCACGGTTACGTCACGGGAAATGCTTTAAAATAAATAACACCCTGCAAGGTATAATTTGACACTTATACCGTAAAGGGTATATTGAACTTAATATACCTTTTAGGGGTTACGTTTAAAGTTATACCTTAAAGGGATTAATAGTGGAGAGGCATAATGAAGCTTAATAACTCAAAAGAACTGGCTGATTATATAAAGCTACATCGAAATACGCTAAACCGTACGCAAACCGATGTGGCACAGCATGTTGGTTTAAAGCAAAAAACCATCTCGGCTATTGAAAATTCTGCCGGTACCTCCCGTATTGATACCCTCTTTAAAATTGCGCATGAACTCGGTCTCTCTATTGAACTCAAGCCAAAGCAAGAAAATGAAAGCGGCCAAAAGACTGATAGTGGCTGGGATCAGGAGTGGTAATATGGAGCTGATGGTAAGCCTTAACGGGGTCAAAGTAGGTACACTGTTAAAAGATAAGAGCGGTGGGCTCCATTTTTCTTATACTGAACGTTGGATGAAGCGCGCAGGCGCACGCCCTATTTCTTTGTCGCTGCCTATTACAAAGCAAAAATACGCTGGCGACGTAGATAGAGTTCGTGAGCCGAATTTGTAACGTTAATAGGTGGTGTATTCTGTAAGCGCGATGAGTCCCCCATACACCCGCTCTATAAAGGGAAAGCGGACACAAAAACCGGAGAACTTAAACAAGCCTAATTTTATGAGATTATCTAGATTTCGTTGCGAAGCGTAAAGCTAGGGAAAAACTGATTAGTCGAATTCATTAGTTGTGTATTAAAAAACCGTGGAACTAGAGCCGCATCGCGGCTCAGATGCTTTTACTTGGAGTTCTGTAAATAAATGTACTAGATGCTACTTAGTGGCATTAGAACTGATCACCCATCGTATTTTCACGTATTAGTAATAGTTATTTTATTGACAATATACCCAATGTAAACGAATCTAGATAAAGAGAAATCGTATGTAGTTGACGGAAATGCTGCATATGTGTACAATTCTGCGCCCCTCGTATGGGAATCCAAGGAGAATAAAATGGCTACCTTATTATATGCCTTAGCTTTGGCTATTTGTGCATACTTAGTGTACTCAGTGGCTATAATTCGTCTTCAGAGTAAAATGAAACGAAGAGAAGATGAATTAAGAAAAGTTGGTGTGACGCCATCAGGCTCAGGTTTATGTCATGGGATGAAGTTAAACCATAATAAATCCGGCGTAATCAAAGACCAAAAAAAATCATCGGCATGGTATAGTCGTCTGGCCTAACAGAAAATTATTTTTTAAGAAGTCCTGCCTATGGCAGGATTTTTTTGTTTATATGGAAGTAAAAAGTGAAGGAAAATAAAGATTATCGTTACGTCGGTTGGATACCATGCGTAAATGGTCATCTAGACTTTGGTTTAACAAAAGTCGGAATTAAAGGAGGTTTTACAACTCCTGAACACAAAGACCTTTCTGTCATTGACGAAAATTTATCAGCCAATGGCTCTCACGCTGACTCACATGTTCGAAGAATAATACTTCAATCTTGGGTGGATTGGCGAGATACAAAGCTAGATAACGAAAACAATACAATTGGACAATTTAGGCTTTTTACTTGTGGCGAAGTAAATGAATCTCCGGATATGGATGAACGCGCTTTACACGCTACAATACTCATTTATCCGTTAGATGCAGAGCCTGACGACTTAAACGAAAAACGGGAGATGCCTCTCCATAATTTAACTCACAACATCTGCAAAGATAACATTGATGAGCAATATACTAAGCTCAAAGCTCTTCTAAAAGAGGGAGAGCATATCAGTGGCCTGAAAGAGGACTGTTTGAAGGCAGTACTTGATATAAAAATAGAACCTAACGGACTAATTTTCCTTGATTATGAGAACTCAAGCTCTGCACTTGATGCAGATAGTAAGTATGTAATAGCTCGTCAAGTCTATTACTACATCAAGTATTCTACCCACAGTCATAAACATCACATTGATGAACAAGACTCTTTAACGACTATTACTACATCAAGTATTCTACCCACAGTCATAAACATCACATTGATGAACAAGACTCTTTAACGACTATTACTACAAATGATTCAGAAGCACCATTAAGATTACTAACCCAACTCAAACGCGAGCTCACAACATTAAGCCGAATCGCAAAGTTTGACAATTCCACACATCCAACAAATAACTCACTTGGGATTATTGCTTATAGCAAATCATTAGTAATAGCCTGTCGAACATTAGGTATGTTGTCAGAAGAAAAGGCGCAAGTTGAGCTAGAGCGTCTAGACAATGTAAAAGAATCTTTTTCTGCACTTGATGGAAGTATTAAATATATTGATTCAGCATATGAGCTTATAGCCTCAAAAGCTAAAGTATGGCTAGGCTTTTCTCTAATATTTCTCTGGGGCATATCAAATTTCCTATTTGAAAGTGCCCCAACAAAGTATGAGATTAAGCAAGCCTACGTTGTACCACTTGCCATTGCTATCCTCGCAGGAGTTGTATATCACTTATTCACTAAATATTACAAAATAAGAAACAATGCTATACGGGTTAAGGAAATTTACTATCTAAACAAACTAGGTTCATCCCTGAAAATTATCCTAGCTCTCTGTGGACTTATTTGCCTAATTTGGCTAGCTAATGAAGATGAACCTGCTACACATTTCCTACATATTTTTAAAACGGTATTCCCACAAGAAGATATTTAGCTTAAACCCTTTAAAAATGGCGCACCCGACAGGATTCGAACCTGTGACCTTCGCCTCCGGAGGGCGACGCTCTATCCAGCTGAGCTACGGGTGCATTGAAAATAGCTTAATGTGATAAAAATTTAACCTGTTCTAAAGGAATAAGAACGTGGTGTGGTTAAACTTCCTGCTTAAGCGCGGCGTAATGATACTTAGGCCATGGGCTCGCATCAACTGGTTTGTGTAATTCTCTTACTTTAATGGGTTTTTAAGGTACTTTATCCTTACTTTTTATAGGTAATTGGTAGCAAATAGTTGTTCGGGCTTGAATTACCGTTATAATCTGGCCAGTTATACTTTAATTAAAGTTCATGATTGCCTGGAGACAGATGTGAAATTGAAAACCTGGTTTATTGTTGCAGCTACAGCACTTACGGTGTTTGCGGCGCAAGCACAAGAAATGAGTAACGACGATATTGCTAACCGTATTAAGCCGGTTGGTCAGATACACGTAGCTGGCGCTGAAGCTGCTGGCCCTGCTGCTGCAGGTGGTGGTGCTAAGTCGGGTGAAGATGTTTATAACTCTGCCTGTGTAGCGTGTCATAGTTCTGGCGTACTTGGTGCACCTAAAGTTCACGTAGCCGCTGATTGGCAGCCGCGCTTAGACGAAAAAGGCCTAGACGGCGTATGGCAAAATGCCCTTAACGGTATTAACGCTATGCCTCCTCGTGGTACGTGTGCTTCGTGCTCTGATGATGAAATTAAAGCCGCAATTGAGTACATGATAGAAGGTATCTAACCTTCTATCTTTACGTACAATGTGTTGGAAAAAGTAGCGTTTTTGATGTAGATCGGGTAATTTAACCGCATCTAAGAATAAGCTATTTTTACTTGCCGGCGAACGGAATGTCATCAGATTCAACGCAGTATGAGTTGACAGAAGAAGAACTGCGGGAAATTATCCCGCAGCTTCAACAACTCACTAATAAATATAAGCGTGCTGAACGAGTTCAGAAAGCGCTATTCGACATTTCCGAGCTAGCAAGTTCTGTTAGTCACCTAAACCGCCTTTACACCGCTATTCATGAAATCATTGCCGACTTCATGAACGCAGATAACTTCTTTGTTGCCTTCTACGAACAAGACAGCCAAATTGTCGACTTCGCCTATTTCGTTGATGAATTTGACGAACAAACCGTTAAACAGTTACCCGCCGATTCGTTAATGGACGGCATGACGGGCTTTATATTGCGCACCGGTCAGCACTTATTTTATAAACGTGCTCAAGAAGAAATATTTGCAGAAGATCACGGCATCAAATTAGTTGGTTCGCAGCCTTTTGAGTTACTTGGGGTTCCACTTAAACGTGGCAGCCAAGTAATTGGTGCTATGGTGGTTCAAACCTACGATGAGGGTGTGCATTACACCCAAGAAGACTTAGAAGTACTGCTGTTTGTTTCTCAGCACATTGTTACCACGGTTGACCGGGTTAAAAACCGCGAACTAACCGAACGTACCATTCGTGAACGTACTCGCCAGCTAAGAAAAATTAATGATGACCTTCAAGAAGAAATTCTTGAGCGCCAAAAAGTAGAGTCGTTACAACAAGCCTTATTTGAAATTTCAGAATTAGCAGCCAACCTAGAAGGCGATATGTCGGTCTTCTATTCTAGTCTGCACGAAATTCTAGCCCGCCTTATTAGTGCACCAAACTGCTTTATCTCTATCATTGATGAATCGAAGCAAATGCTGGAGTTCCCGTATTTTAGTGATATGGAAAGCGAAGACGTTGAAGCTCGCCCAATGGGGTTGGGTTTGACAGAGTTTGTATTACGTACAGGTCAAGCTGAGCTAATTAACCCGCCTAGAGTGTTGGAACTGGCAGAAGCGGGTGAAATTGACGTTACTATTGCCCAAACTATGCTAAACAGTGCCAACTCTTGGCTAGGATCGCCTCTGGTGGTAGATGGTGAGGTGTTTGGGGTAATTGCGGTACAAACCTATGGTAAGCATGCCAAATACAACGCCAGAGACCTAGAGTTACTGCGCTTTGTTTCACACCATATTGCGGTAACCATGGAGCGTAAGCGCAGTACTGAAGAAATTCAGCGCCACAACAGTGAGCTCGAGCTTAGAGTTGCTGCACGCACTGCCGAGCTTGATAGAGCCAACAAATACTTAAAACAGCAAATTGAAGAGCGTAAAGAGATTGAGCTTAAGCTTATTCACGATGCCCATCACGATTCACTGACCGACCTTCCGAACCGCTCGATGTTTACCAGCAGGCTTGAACTCGCCGTTGCCAGTAAGCAGCGCTACACCGAAAACTACTTTGCGGTGTTGTTCATCGACTTAGACCGATTCAAAGTTATCAACGATACCTTGGGCCACCACGCAGGTGATGAGTTCTTGGTTGAAGTGGCTAGACGTATTGCATTATGCATTCGAGGGCACGACTTATTGGCACGTTTAGGTGGCGATGAGTTTGTTGTTTTACTCGATAACTTTGAAGATTTAACCGATGTGCAAGAAGTGGCGTCTCGTATTATCAACTCTATTTCAGAACCGTTTTTGTTAGATGGCCGCGAAATGTATTCGGGTGCCAGTATCGGTATAGCTAATTTAGAGTCGTATTATCGTAGTGCCGATGAAGTGCTGCGTGATGCCGATGCTGCCATGTACCAAGCGAAAACTTTAGGCCGTGGCCGATTTGTTATGTTCGATAAGAGCATGCGCGACCGCCTAATTGAAGAGCTAGAACTAGAAAACGAATTTCGCCGTGCCTTGCGTGATGAAGAGTTTGAATACTTCTTGCAGCCCGTGATTGATTTAAGAGACAACACAACGCTTTACAACGAGATGTATGTGCGTTGGTGCCACCCTACTTTCGGCAAAATAGCCCGAGAGCAGTTTCGCCAAGTGGCCGAACAAAGTGGCTTAACCTTAGATTTAGATTTGTTTCAGCTACGCAAAGCTTGCGAGTTGCTGGCTCACGCGAAAGCAACAGGCGAAGACAAAGGCCGTATTGCGGTGAACGTTTCTATTATTCATTTGCTGCAAGCCTCTATGGTGAATAAGATGATTTCACTGATAGACGAATACAAAATATCGCCCCACGACTTGGTATTTGAGTTTGATGAAAACGATTTAAATCGACGTTCGCAGTTTATTTTGCCTGCCATTAAGAAGTTGAAACGTGCTGGAGTTACCTTAGTACTAGATAACTTTGGTAGCGGGTTAGCGTCGCTTAGTTACTTATTTGCCTACCCGTTCGAGTTCATCAAAATAGACCACAGATTCGTGCGTTCGCTGCCGCGTTCACAGCGAAACCTTAAGCTTATTCAATCGGTAATGCTTATTTCTGAGCACCTTAAATTTAAAGTTATTGCCGAAGGGGTAGATGCCCCCGCACAGCTAAACGCGCTTACCGACATTGAGTGTAATTACGCCCAAGGTAAAGTACTTACTCGCGCTACTGTGCTTGATATGAAACAGCTCGCTGGCTAGCTGTTTCATTAAGCCTAGCGGTTAGTTGCTATCTTCACCTGCTATGTATCACTAACACCTTTTCATTCCGACTATTAGCACTGTTTGTTTCTGTGACTTGTGTCACGGTTTTTTTGAGTGACTTGCGTCACCTTTTATTCGTAACCGCGTGCGCTATTTCTTACCCAGCATGTCTCTTAAATTAGCAATACTGCTTTGGCCTTTTTGCTGGCGCACTTCGGCACTTTCTTTCGGCTTTTGATTTTCCCATTGAAGATCGTCTATGGGTAGCTCGTATAAGAAACGGCTTGGCTCGGGGTTAATGACTTCCCCAAATTGACGGCGTTCTTTCGCGAGGCTAAAAATAAGCTCTCGCTGCGCACGGGTAATGCCTACATACGCTAAGCGGCGCTCTTCTTCTACGTTGTCTTCATCAACACTGCTTTGATGGGGTAACAAGCCTTCTTCCATGCCCACTAAGAACACAATAGGAAATTCTAGCCCTTTAGAAGCGTGCAGGGTCATTAACTGTACTTGATCGCCATCACCGTCGTCTTCGCCCCGCTCCATCATGTCACGTAAAATAAGGCGGTTGACTACTTCGGTAAGATTCATGGGGCTATCAAGCTCGTTGCCTTCTAGCATGTCGGTTACCCAACCAAATAGCGTACTCACGTTCGCCATGCCCATTTCAGCCGCTTTAGGGCTAGCGCTTTGCTCGTATAACCATTCTTCGTAGCTCATCGACTTGATCATGCCACGAAGGGCATCTTTGGTATCGCCTCGGGTAGCATTGTCGGCCACTTCTACTATCCAGCGAGCAAACCCCGATACGGCATCGAAGGCTCTATCCGACAACACGCTGTTTAAATTAGGGTGACAAGCTGCTTCGAACATGGGCACGCCTAAGCTGTTCGCAAAGTTACCCAGCTTTTCCAGCGTTACCCGCCCTATGCCGCGGCTTGGCGTATTAATTACCCGTAGCAAAGCGTTGTCATCGTCCTGATTTACCAACAAACGCAAGTAAGCCATGATGTCTTTCACTTCGGTGCGCCCGAAAAACGACATACCACCACTAATTTTATACGGAATACGGTTACTCATAAGCAGCTTTTCAAACAAGCGACTTTGATGATTTCCTCGGTACAAAATAGCGTAGTCTTTAAACTTAGTACGGTTCATAAACTTGTGCGCTAGCAGCTCTGCTACCACTCGTTCAGCTTCGTGCTCTTCGTTTTTCGCTTCTATGACTCTAAGCGGTTCGCCGTATTGCAGTTCAGAGAACAGAGTTTTGTCGAACAAGTGGGGGTTGTTCTGAATAAGAATGTTCGCGCAATGCAGTATTCGCCCAGAAGAGCGATAGTTCTGTTGTAGCTTAATAACGTTCAAGCGCGGAAAATCTTGCTGCAGCAAGTTTAAGTTTTGTGGCTTAGCACCGCGCCATGAATAAATAGATTGGTCGTCGTCGCCTACTACGGTAAAGCGCGAGCGCTCACCCACCAATAGTTTTACCAGTTCATACTGACTGGTGTTGGTATCTTGATACTCATCCACCAGCAGATAACGAATTTTGTTTTGCCACTTGGCCCGTACGGTTTCACTGGTTTTTAACAGCAGTGTGGGCAACAAAATAAGATCATCAAAATCAAGGGCGTTATAGGCGCGTAAGTTATCTTGGTAGCGCTTATAAGCTTCAGCAAATTCCCGCTCACCGGTACTGGTAGCTTGCTTTAGTAACGCCTCGGGCAGCAGTAAGTCGTTCTTCCAATTTGAAATACAGCTTTGTAATAGCGAAAGCTGATCTTTGTCGCCGTCTAGCGTGTCTTCGGTTAAATCGGTTAGCAGTGCCAACGAGTCTTTGTCGTCGAACAACGAAAAACCAGGCTTTAAGCCTAGCTCTTTAATATGGGCTTTTATAATGGTTAGCCCCATGGTGTGAAAGGTACATACTTTCAAACCACGCGCTTCTGGCTTACCTAAGGTTTCGGCTACCCGCTCTTTCATTTCGCGAGCGGCTTTGTTGGTAAAGGTTACCGCTGCAATATACCGAGCTGGCATATCGCAATTTCTAACTAGGTGCGCAATTTTGTTGGTAATAACCCGAGTTTTACCACTGCCGGCGCCAGCTAATACTAAGCAGGGGCCCGACACAAAGGTGACAGCTGATTGTTGCGCATCGTTTAATTTCATCGCGTTCCTAAATTACGTTCCTAAAAGCTAACAGGTGTAATGTGTGCCATGCTTTTCTTTAATGTGCTTTTTCATTGCAAGAAGTGGCGATACCGATAGAATAGAAGCCTATTCTAACGAAGCGCATTATAAGGGAAATCCATGTTGGATCCGAAAAAACTCGAAGATTTAGCGAAACAGATTGCTGACGCCGTACCACCGGGTGTGCGTAACATGGCTGAAGGCGCAGAAGGTAAAATTAAACAGATTTTACAGTCGCAGCTTTCAAAGCTTGATTTAGTCACTCGTGAAGAGTTCGATATTCAAAGCCAGGTGCTTATTCGCACTCGCGAAAAGTTAGATGCGATGGAAGCTCGCATTGTTCAATTAGAAGCGAAAGCAGCTGAAACAACGAAGCCTGAATAGCTTTTTACTCATTAATGCTAAGCGGTTCATTGTGTTAACTAATAACTGAACCGCTTAACCTATCCAAAAATTTGCCACTAAGCCTAACGTAAAAACCAAGCCAACATAGTGATTTTCGATAAAGGCGGTAAAACACCCTTCTCGCTGTCGGTTCTTAATATATTGATACTGGCGGTAAAACAGCCCTGCCCCAATAATTAGCGATAGATAATACGGCCAATGTGCTTCGATAGCCCCGCCAATAAAATACAAAATAACTAGCATGGTGGCTTGAAGCCCAATAATAATGGGCACGTCGTACTTACCGAACAAAATGGCTGTAGATTTCACCCCTATTTCCAGGTCGTCATCCCTGTCTACCATGGCATACATGGTGTCGTAGGCTACCGTCCATAATAGATTAGCCACAAACAGCCACCAGCCATACGCAGGCACAGTTTCAGACACCGCCATAAAAGCCATGGGAATTGCCCACCCAAAGGCCGCGCCCAATACCACTTGCGGTAAGTGAGTGTAGCGTTTCATAAAGGGATAGCTAGCGGCAAGCAACAGCGCAATGACAGATAGAGCAACGGTTTGCCAATTCAGCATCAGCACTAACAAGAAGGCCAGTATAATTAGCCCCGCAAACAAGGTTAGCGCTTGTTTAGGAGTAACTTCTCCCGTGGCCAGAGGCCGCGTGGCGGTGCGCTTTACACTGCCATCTACTTTTCTATCGGCGTAGTCGTTGATAACACAGCCCGCTGAGCGCATTACTACCACACCAGCGGTAAAAATAAGCGCAATGACTATACTGGGTAGGCCTTCAGATGCCATAAGCAATGCCCAAAAGGTAGGCCAAAGCAGCAAGTAAATCCCCACGGGCTTGTCTAGCCGCATCAGGCGACTATACGCAGACGGATGCTGTTTTATATGATTGATGTTTTGGGCTAAATTAAGATTCAGTGCCATTGTCGTACCTTGAATAATAAACGGGGGCATCAGGTAAAAAAACTTCGGCCACTATCATGCTGTCTTCACCTAACGTAAATAATGAACGTCGGCCCCATAATTGTTGAGTGCGTTCAAAGCCTAATGCTGTTGCTGGCAACTGACACAATTGAAACTCAGAGCGTATAAACCTAGCATCGTTAAACAGTCGCTTACCTAAGGGTTCACTGCCTAAATTGGCTAATTCAGCTTCAACCAAACGCTTAGGAATAACGGAACGGGCAAATACCCACGGCAATGCATTACCACACAACAGTACTTCTCGTACCTGAAATGCCTGTGAAGGCAGATGTGATTTTTGGTTCGATAGTAGGCTTTGCTCATTAGCATGAAGTGCGGTTTCAGCTTGCCCTAGCACGTTTAACGAAAATTGATGGCAAAGCGACTGCACCCGCTTGGTTAAGGAGCCTGTATCTAACAACCAATTCTTTAAATACGGGTTGTTACTAGGGGCGCTGTCGGCTTGCATCCACTCTACATTTAAGCCAACGGGAAAGCTGCTAGGAAAACTCACTACCAAATCTCTGTCATAATTTTACATGATAAAAAAAGTATCATATCACTTGTTGGTGACATGGTGGTTTATCTGATTGCTAATAGCTAGCATATTGATTTTACGTGTACCTTAGTACTTTTGCAGTAGTGTCATTAACCTATGATTTGCTACACTACAGCCTGTCATCTAAATTAATTGGTATTTTTGGCTCTCATCATGACAAAGTCACTTGCTTCACGTTTTATAGCTACCGCTCTATTAGTTAGTAGTGCTTTCGCCCCTGCATTTGCACAAGAAAAGGCAAATTTTGCTTATCTTGGGCTAGAGCCAGACATCGTTACCAATTACATTGGCGAGTCTTCAAAAAAACTTGGGTATGTTCGCGTTACCGTTGAATTAATGATTTATGACGTAGATCAGCTAGAAATAGCAGAACACCATATGCCGTTATTACGTGCAACTGCCATCGATATCTTCGGCAGACAGCCTGAAGAAAAAGTAAAATCGCTAACGGGCAGAGAAGATATTCGCCGCGCCATTCTAAAAGCACTTCAAGATCATATGAAAAAAGAAACCGGTGGCGAGGTTATCAAAAACGTTATCTTTACCAAATATTTATACCAGGGCTAGGCGCTACTACAGCAGCACCTGTTCAAGACCGCAGGTGTTATTGCCCCTGCTTTCGTTTATCGGCTCCAAGGCTTAGCAACCCTGCTAGTAAACAGCCAGTAATTAACCCTGCGGTGTGCGCCGCATTGGCCATGTTCACCCACAGCACATCGGCAAAGCCTAATACTAGCCACACCAACATAAAACCTATTACCGATTTAGGCAGCGACAAGCCCCACTGTGGCTTCAGCCAACCTAACCACCATACAAAGCCCATTACAGCGTATACCACTCCTGACAAGCCGCCAAAGAGCATTAAGTTACCTTGTACTGGCGTAGTAAACATCGCTTGAGCCACGTTCGATATAATGGCCGACAGTGCAAACACCACAAACAGCATGCTTTTACCAAAGGTACTTTCTATTTTGGCGCCTAGCATGCACCACCAAAGTAGATTGAAAATAATATGCAGTGCGCTGAAGTGAATAAATGCGGGGCCTAATAGCCTCCACCACTCATGGTTTTCGGCAAGCACACTAAGTGGCTGCATGAGCAGGTGTTGCGCAATGGGGCTGAACAAGCCTAGCAACGACAAACCATACACCAGTACACAAAGTACAAACACAATACTGGTTAACGGTACCGACAATGCATTGTTGATGAACCCTTTCATATCAAACTGACGTGAGGGCACTAAATCGACGTTTTCACCATGCTGCCAAGCAGCTTGCTGATATTTAGGATTGTTCGGTTGCTGAATAAATTCTTCAGTTATGGCGCGGGCTTTAAGTGCATCGTTGTCGTCTGCCAATAATACAACAAACTCATCACCCGTTTCAGTAGGCTTTACCGTGGCGGTGATATTCTGGCTACCTAAGTAGTTAGCCAGTAAATGCGCCACGCCTTGCTGACGAAAAGCAATTAAAGGATGGCTCACGAATTTTCAGACACCACAGACTGACCTAATCGCCATGCTTCGAAACCACCGTCCATACTATAGACGGTGTTAAAACCTTGCTCGGCAATAACCTGTGCGGCTTGCTGACTGCTTACGCCGTGATAGCACACTACTACCACAGGGGTTTCTTTTGGCGTTTGTTCTACAAAGGCCGCGAAGTTATCGTTATTCAACGGCTTCGCTTCTGGCATGTGACCATTAGCAAAAGATTGCGGGTCACGAATATCTACGATGGCTACATCGCCATTGAAGTTTGCTACGTCTTGTACACTAATGTGTGAAAATGCTGTCATTATTGCCAGTCCAGTATAACTTTGCCTGATTGTCCTGAACCCATGGTATCAAAACCTTTCTGAAAGTCATCAACCGAGAAGGTATGTGTGATGATTGGCGACAAATCTAAGCCACTTTGCAGCAAACTTGCCATTTTGTACCAGGTTTCGAACATTTCACGACCGTAGATACCTTTGATCACTAACCCTTTAAAAATAACTTGGTTCCAATCAACCGATACATCTTGTGGTGGAATACCTAGCATTGCCACCTTTCCGCCGTGATTCATTTTCTTTAGCATGTCGCGAAAGGCGACCGGTACGCCCGACATTTCAAGGCCAACATCAAAGCCTTCACTCATCCCAAGCTCGTTCATCACGTCTTGCAAGTCTTCCTTGCTAACATCAACGGCGCGAGTTGCGCCCATCTTTCTAGCAAGCTCTAAGCGATACGGGTTGATGTCGGTGATAACCACATGGCGCGCACCAACGTGACGCGCCACTGCAGCTGCCATAATACCAATAGGACCAGCACCGGTAATTAATACATCTTCACCCACTAAGTCGAAGCTAAGGGCGGTGTGCACAGCATTACCAAATGGGTCGAAAATAGATGCCAGTTCATCACTAATATTATCGGGAATTTTAAATGCGTTAAACGCAGGAATAACCAAATACTCTGCGAAGGCCCCAGAGCGATTTACGCCAACGCCTTCGGTGTTGCGGCATAAATGGCGACGGCCTGCACGGCAGTTTCTGCAATGTCCGCATGTAATATGGCCTTCACCAGATACTCTATCACCAATAGCAAATCCACGTACTTCTTGGCCCATGCCAACCACTTCACCTACGTACTCGTGACCTACTACCATAGGTACAGGTATGGTTTGCTGCGACCATTCATCCCAGTTGTAAATGTGCATGTCGGTGCCGCAAATGGCGGTTTTACGAATTTTGATTAATAAATCGTTATGGCCAACTTCAGGCTCTTGGGTATCTTGAAGCCATATGCCTTTTTCAGCTTTTGCTTTAACTAACGACTTCATGCAATAACTCCCATTTCACGGCCTACTTCAATAAACGCATCAATGGCTTTGTCTACGTGCTCAATAGAATGCCCAGCTGACATTTGGGTGCGTATTCTAGCTTGCCCTTTAGGTACTACAGGGTATGAGAAACCAATCACGTAAATACCTTTTTCAAGTAGCTTGTCTGCCATCTCGCTAGCAACACGCGCATCGCCTAGCATCACAGGAATAATAGCGTGATCTTTACCTGCAAGGGTAAAGCCAGCATCTTCCATACGAGAACGAAAGTGGGCTGAATTGCGCCATAGTTGTTCACGCAATGCTGCGCCATCTTTCATCATTTCGAATACTTTAAGTGAAGCCGAAACTATAGGTGGAGCAACAGAGTTTGAGAATAAGTACGGGCGAGAGCGTTGACGTAACCACTCAACCACTTCTTTTTTGCCTGACGTATAACCGCCTGATGCGCCGCCCATAGCTTTGCCTAAAGTACCAGTTAAAATATCCACTCGGCCCATTACGTCGCAGTATTCATGACTACCTTTGCCGTTTTCGCCTAAAAAGCCTGTAGCGTGACAATCATCTACCATGACCAGTGCATCGTACTTTTCAGCAAGGTCGCAAATACCTGCAAGGTTGGCTATAACACCGTCCATCGAGAACACGCCATCGGTAGCAATCACTTTAAATCGTGCGCCGTCGGCAACGGCTTGCTTAAGTTGATCTTCCAGTGAGTCCATGTCGTTATTGGCATAACGGTAGCGCTTAGCTTTACACAAACGCACGCCGTCAATAATGCTCGCATGGTTTAGCGCATCAGAAATAATGGCGTCTTCTGGGCCAAGCAAGGTTTCAAATAACCCGCCGTTCGCATCGAAGCATGAAGGGTATAAAATAGTGTCTTCGGTACCTAGGAAGCCACTAATTTCGGTTTCTAGCTGTTTGTGTATGTCTTGCGTACCACAAATGAAACGCACAGACGCCATGCCAAACCCGTGGGTTTCAAGGCCATTTTTAGCCGCAGCGATAAGATCAGGGTGGTTAGCCAAACCTAAATAGTTGTTCGCACAGAAGTTGATGACATGCTCGCCATTGGCCACGTCTATATCTGCTTGTTGCTGTGAAGTAATAACGCGCTCTTTTTTATACAGACCATCTTCTTTAGTGGCCTCAATTTGCGCTTGCAGGTGAGAGATAAATGCCGCTGACATGTCAGACTCCGAAATTAATAAAAAATGTATTTTAAAGAAAGCGATATAAAGGTTACACAAGGAAGGGGGCGTTTTAACAGTATTAAAACTTGTAGCTGTAAACTTTTTAGCACACTTGTTAGCTGTGGCTAAAAATCTAACTGGCTAGGCTGCCCTATTCGTTAGACCGCGTACTGTCCCATATGCCCATGTGTACGTTCTTGCTTAGGGTGGTCCAAATGTCTGGCTCTGGAATGGGTCGACTAATTAAATACCCCTGCCCCATCTGACAATCAAAGTGACATAGCATTTCAAACTGCTCTGCTGTTTCAATGCCTTCAGCTACCACAATTAACCCCATTTTTCGCACCATGGCAATGGTTGAATGCACGATGTTTCTATCATCGGCATTCTCGACGATATTGGCTACAAAAGAACGGTCGATTTTTATAAAGTCAGCGGGCAGTGATTTTAAGTAACTGAGTGACGAGTAGCCCGTTCCAAAGTCATCAATGGCCAAAGTACACCCCATGTCTCTAATAGTACGCATAATTGAGGTTGCACGTTCAATGTCGGTGACCAATACGGTTTCCGTTAATTCCAAACACACTTGGGATGGTGAAATATCATTGCGAATAATTTGCTGCTGCAAAAAATCAGGAAGACTGGGGTCAAGAAACTGCCCAGCAGACAGGTTAATCGCTAACTTCACATTAGGGTAACCATTCGCGTTCAGTTCTCTAATAAGGTAGGTGGCCTTGGCTATTACCCAATAATCTAGCTCTAGCATGAAAGAGGTGTTTTCAAGTGAAGGAATAAACTCTGCCGGTGATATGGTCCCCTTAACAGGGTGATACCAGCGAAGTAGTGCTTCGAAGCCTATTAATTCATTGGTTCGCAAGTCGATTTGAGGCTGCAAGGCCAAACTGAACTGACTTTCTCTTAGCGCCACCCGCGCTTCGGCTTCAAGCTCAACCTTTTTCATTACCTTCAAGTTCATGGTGGCATCGTAAACTCTATAGCCCGCCCCTTTTTTCGATTTTGCCTCATACATAGCAATATCAGCATGCCGTAACAATTCCACTGGCGTAGCTCTGGCATGGCGGCTCACGGCCACACCTATACTAATAGAGACGTAAAATTGCATGCCACCCGCTTCAATCGGCTGGTCAAACTCTTCAATGATTTTCTTCGCAACGTGTTCCACTTGTTCTTTGTTTTCGATGCTAGATAACAATACAACGAACTCATCACCACCAAATCGTGAAGCAATATCAGTTTCTCTAATAGGCCGCGATATCCGCATAGCCGCGGCTTTTAAAAGCTTATCTCCCACGTCATGACCATAGCTGTCGTTAACTTTTTTAAAGTCGTCTAAGTCCATGAACATCAGTGCAACCAACCTATCGTCTCGCGCTGAGTGGGCAAGTTGGTTTTCAATTTGAAAGGTCAGCATATTCCGGTTTGGCAGACCGGTAAGCACATCGAACATGGCCATTTTTTCAAGTTTGGCAGTATTCACCGCCATTTGGCCATCGAAGTCTTCCAGTTGTTTTGCCAGGGCATTCGCAGCATCTTCTACCACATCAAGTTCGTCGTTTAATCGCCAAAGCGAAGCGTGCTGCTTCTTTTCAACTAGTTTGCGGTATTCGATAAATTTGTGGTCGGCAAGCATAGGCAAACCTTCACTTATACCTAATAGCCTCAAGCGGTATTGATTAAGAAAGAGCCTTAGAAGCAATGAGAACACGATAAACAGCACAATCGCACTGATTATAACCAGTAATTCGTACTGCTCTTTTTGATGTACTAATGCAGTAATATCTTGCACAACCATGAGGTAAGGTTGCTCTGTGAGGCTGTGGGGGAAGGGCAGCAAACTTACCGACAGCTCTTTTCCCTGAAACGAAACTCGAAGCCCTTTAACCACCAGTTTTTCTACACTCCAGCCTTTGGGAAAGGCGGCAATGAGCTCGGTTAAATAATCTTGGTTAGACTGTGAAAGCTGGCTGGATAGCGTTAAGGTAGGGTCGTTTTCATCGCCTTGCTTATTCTGAACCATCACGACCTTATGGGCGTCGGTAGAGCGGTTAAACAAAGACAAAAGTTCACGCAATGAAGCAGACAAGATAACGACAGGAACCACCTCGTCATCGGTCATAATGGGCACTGATAAATAATGTGTGCACGCATCCTCACAGCGAATTAACGCTCTGCTGCTAAGAGACTGCTGCGTACTGCGCACTAATTTTAGAACAAAATCGCTAATGGGGGTGGATTGCTCTCCCACTACGCCGTTTCGGTCAAACAGATACAGCCGTTCCACATGAAAGTTCAGCATCAGGTATTCCTGATTTCGCTGAAGATTTTCATAAAAGTAGCCTAAATCCTGATGCTCCGACATTTCTATGTGGCTAAACATGTCTACCCACAACACCATACGGTTATGCAGAATATCCTCGAAAAGCTGCAATCGACGTTGGTTTTTAAGTTGCTCTTCTTGCTGCTGAAAAACCAAGCTTGAATCAGACTCACGAATGAGCATCATAGATATCACTACCGTGACGGTTAGCACCATCGCCATCAACATAATGATGGTTTTAGTGGTAAAGGACATCTCCACTTTCATAAGTGAACCTAGAACCAGTACATCAGTTGTACAGACCACATACGCCAGTATTTGTCGCTACGATCTTTAATATTAGGGTCCAAAAGACTCACCGCTCTTGTTGCGCCCTCTACCCAATGGTGTTCTGCTTGAATGCGCCACCCTGGAGCAAAGTCCCATCGCGCGCCCACGGCTATAGTGTCGACGTAGCCAAAGTAGGCGGGAATTTGTCCAAAACTACTTTGCTCAAGTTGTTTCCCATCAGGGTCAGACACGTTATTTACGTACGTATCGTAACTAACTAGCCCGCTTACCTTGCTGTTAAATAAATAGCGAAATTGAACAAAGCCCCCCTCAGCAGTTCTTCTTTCTCTAAAATTTGGAGCAAAGAGCCCTTGAGAATCTTGTAACTCTCTCAGGATCTCAGAACTCAACTGCCAGTTTTCGCTAAAGTACTGTGCAGAAAACATAAAACGGCGAATATTAGCCTCACCATCAAACCTATTGTCCATAACAGATGCTTGATAAGTAAAGTCTGATTCAAGCCAACTAAGCCCCAATTTCCACGCCATCGTAGAAGGCTGCCAAAAAACGCTAAATTGATGCACAAAATCTTGTTCAATTTCACCTGATGCAATATTTCCTAAAAGGAAATTTTTCTGAGCTTCGTTAATATCTGAACTGCCATAACTCCAGTTAACCTCCCAAATATTGTCATTCGAATATCTCTTAAAACTGGTTTGAATACCGTCGCTACCAAGGGCTACATCGCGAAAGCTATCAAAATAGACTGACTGAGGCAGTACCGCAGTATCTCTAGTCTGCGGAACATCACGCGTTACCGAGTAAAGCCAATGTCTATTTTTAAAGCGCCCCAAATGAACTTGACCCTGCCAGCCCCAAATATCATTAATGGACCAGTCCAAGAAAAGGTAATCTACTCTGGCTCCTTGCTCAAATCGATTACCGCCATCTAGGTAAACTACTTGCCCAGCTACCGACAAATTATTGGTTAAGCGATAATGACCGTTTATGCCTAACTCGGTTAACTCACCGGTAATATCGTTATCAGAGGTGATAAAATTACTATCAACAGATTGCGTAATTCCTTGTGAAATATAACCATGCCAAGTGAACTTTGCTGGTTCATCTGCTGCATATACTACTTGGGTACCAAAGATGAATATTGCTGCACAAAATATCCATATCAACAATTGCTTTTTCATCGTTCACGCACCTCAATTTGTCGCGCCTCAATTACTTTTCCATTTCCTATGTATCCAATTGCACCAGGCGTACTTTCAATTAATTCAATCAGTTTCGCCTGTGATGCGGCACGAGCAGGTGTTACTCCTTGCCCCGAATAAGTAAGTTGGTCCCATAACCTAGATAGTTGATACGGAAACATATGCAGCGTTTCACGACAAAAGGCTTTGTGTAATCCATGCTCATCCTCAAGAACAACAACGTGGATTTTTTCTCCGTTGCTCCAGTATTGTTTGTGGCCTGTAAATATTTGGCGTAATTCTGATTGAGTCAGGGATGTGGTATCCACCGACGCATTAGCGACCACGACGGCCTGTTGTGCGAGAGCAACTGGACTACAAGCTAAAAATAGCATACTGAGCACCAGTGCTGAGTACTCTGAATTGCTAGTTAAAGCTCGTATTCGTTTCATCAATGCGAGCATAATCACCAAAGGGCGCTCTCCGTGTCTTAAAAAAATTGGCGCGTATAACCTAAGTGTAGATAACGGTTAGAAGAAATTCCCAGAAATAGTGCGTATTCGTTAATGTATTAGTTAAACCAAGGCATTAATTTTTGAAAATACCGCATCTGTGGTAACACCTTCCATCAAGTTATCGCCCTTTGCGCGAATTCCCCAAGGTAATTGTTCCCACTTTTTTCCTTTTTGCTTTTCAATACACGAATCGTACACGGAGACCGTGTTATCTATGTTGTTATATGGCCCAGTGCGGATAGGGTTTGAATGAGCATATAATCCAATAACGGGCGTGCCTACTGTGGTAGCCATGTGAGCAGGACCGGTATCAGGCGCAAGCACTAAACTCGCATGCTTTAACAATACCAATAACTGGTGAAGACTGGTTTTGCCAGTAAAGTCCGCTTTAATAGTGGGTTTACACGCTAAAATAGCATTGGCAGTGGCTTTATCGAGGTCACCAGGACCACCCACTAATATGACTGATTTACCTTGTTGTGATAAATAGTCAGCAGTTGCAGCGTACCTTTCGGGAAGCCAGTTACGTTCTGCTTTGCTAGCGGCAGGCGCAATAACCACATAGTCGCCTAGCGCTGCGGCCTGTTCTTCACCCCAGCGTTCATCTTCTTCGCTAACAGGGATATTCCATGATGGCGTAGCGACTTTTGGCACGCCTAGCGCGTCGGCAAAATCCATAAAACCGTCGAGCACATGAGAATGTTGGCGTGGCGCTACGCGCTCGTTCGCGAATAACCAATGCAGTTCTTTGCTTCTGGCCCAGTCGAAGCCAATTCTGCGCTTCGCCTTTATCACTCTAGAGGCTAGGTTCGCGCGCAAGGCAACTTGCATCATAAGCAGTGCGTCGAAGGTTTCACCTTTCACTGCATTTTTTAAGCTCTCAACGGCGGCTTTGCCTTGTTTTTTATCAAAAATGATAAAGCGCACATTCGGCATTAGCTTAACCAGCTGATACTCTACCTTGCCAATGACCCAAGTTAACTCAGCGTCCGGCCAATGGGTTTGAATACGTGTTACCATAGCGGCTGCATGGCAGATATCACCAATAGCAGATAGACGCATTAAGCAAATCTTTTTTCCCACAAATGCTCTCTCGTTGCTGAAATGCCGAAATAATTCATTAGAATGGTAAATTTTACCATAAGTAACGGACGTCATGGCGATAATACGACGAGACTTAGGTGCTGGGCATCACTTCTTATACAACGATGAACTCATGACTGAACCTAGCGTAGATATGTTCAGTCATGAATTTTGGCTATTCCAAAATAAAATTACCGGTGAGGCCAAAGGCCGTGGTACCACTGTTTTTATCGACTATGATGCTCAGCATTGGGTGCTACGACATTTTAAACGTGGTGGATTGGTTGGGAAATTACTTAGTGATCAGTATTTTTTTCTTGGTGTAGAGCGTTCTCGTCCGTTTGAAGAGTTTCGCCTTTTGACTAAAATGCGAGAACATGGCCTTCGCGTGCCTGTACCGGTTGGCGCCCGTATTCATCGCCGTGGTTTTATTTATCGTGGGGATCTTATTACCCAGAATATTCCGGCAAGCCAAGACTTGCATCACATGCTTACCCGAGACCCCTTATCAAAAGATGATTGGTATGCGGTGGGCGAAGCTTTGGCTAAAATGCATGCCTGCCAGATTTATCATCACGATGCGAACATCAGAAATATTATGATGGATAATGAGCGTAATATTTGGTTGATAGATTTTGATCGCTGTCATGAACGTCGCGGACACCATTGGAAAAAAGATAACCTGTCCCGTTTGTTACGTTCGTTGAATAAAGAAAAAGGCTTAAATACCCAGTTTTACTGGACTCAAGATGACTGGCAGTATTGTTTAGCGGGCTATAGAAGCAGCTGAATTGCAATTGCATCTACCCATATTTATCGATACTGTTGCCCTACAACAATAAAGATTAGATTAACATGCATACACGAGCACTTTATCCAGGCACTTTTGATCCCATCACCAATGGGCACGCAGACCTGATAGAAAGGGCATCACAGCTTTTCTCTCATGTAATAGTTGGTATTGCCGCGAACCCCAACAAGCAACCCTTATTCACCCTTGATGAGAGAGTGGAAATGATTCGCAAGGTTACCGCCGATTTACCTAACGTAGAAGTGATGGGTTTCACGGGCTTACTTGCAGATTTTGCCGATGAGCAAAAAGCCACCATTCTTATTCGCGGATTACGTGCGGTATCTGATTTCGAATACGAATTTCAGCTAGCAAATATGAATCGCCGTTTGAATCCAAAATTAGAAAGTGTGTTTTTGACACCAGCAGAAGAAAACTCTTTTATATCATCTACATTAGTAAAAGAAGTTGCACTGCATCGAGGTAAGGTAGGTGGTTTTTGCCATCCGGTGGTCGATCAAGCATTGCAAGATAGACTGCGCCGAGAAGACTAAAACGCTTTAATAGAAAATGTTAAACACACTGCGCTCAACATGCCTATTGAGCTCAGTCTGTTTTATCTAACGTGTTCTATCTAGTGTGCACTAAAACTAGCGCTGGCACTGTTTACAAAAGAACGTATTTCGCTGGCCAATCACCTTACTTTGTATTTCTGTTTTGCATACCTCACACGGCTCTCCTTTTCTTCCATACACATTCAAATGCTGTGCAAAGTAGCCAGGGTTCCCATCAGTTTGCGCAAAATCTTTTAGTGTAGTGCCGCCTTGCTCTATCGCTTTTGCTAATACCTGCTTAATAATTTGCGTAAGGTTTTTGTAGCGAGCGCTACTGACTTTCCCTGCTTCTCTTCTTGGGTCGATACCCGCTAAAAATAAAGCTTCATTGGCATAAATATTCCCCACGCCCACCACAACTGCATTGTCCATGATGAAGTTTTTCACGGTACTTTTTTTGCCTCTAGATAAAGCGAACAAACGCGCATCATCGAAATCGTCAGTCAACGGCTCTGGTCCTAGGTTAGCAAGTAATTTCAAGGCCTCGCCCGGGGGTTGCCATAAGAAGGCCCCAAAGCGCCTAGGATCGTTAAAACGTAAGCATTTCCCTGTCGCCATCACAATATCAACATGATCATGTTTCGCAACAGGTGTAGACGCATCAATAACCCGCAATTTACCCGACATGCCTAAATGCAAAATAAGCGTACCCGCTTCGGTTTCGATCATGAGGTATTTTGCTCTACGCTTAACGGCTATCACCTTTTTTCCGATAGCTAACGCCACGTCTTCGGGAATAGGCCAGCGCATTCTGCGTTCGCGCACAATAATATTGTCTATAGTTTCGTTTAGCAGATAAGGGGATACGCCCAAACGGCTTACTTCGACTTCTGGTAACTCAGGCATTTTCCCCTCCAGCTTTGGGTTGTCTAGTTCGTTGCAATGAAGATTGGTTAAGCGTCACCGGTCACTGACAGTAGTGACTAGGCTAATACGCTTAATTAATTAGCGGGTTCACTAAGCCATGGAAGAAGCGCGTTCAGTTCAGTATTTTCAAGGGTGTACCAAAGGCCGTTGTATTTTACAGTAACCGGCTGCGTATTGTTATAAAACGCAAAGACATGGCCATTCGCTTGCCCTGCTAGCCAGATAACCACCACTATGGGCTCAATTGACTGAAATGCGTTGTCTACCAAAGACGCCGTTTTAAGCTGAGCGGCTTGCCACGCTGCAATTTGCTCCTGTGCTGATACAGGCAAGGCCCCTTTAGAGGACACTTGACGCCACTGCTGACCATTTCTCTCTAACTTGCTACTGGCATGCTCTATTTTAAGTACATAGGCGTCAGGTGGCAGTAGCGGCCTTAATTCGGGAACGGCACGTTTAGGCAGGAAGCTGTCTAAGTTAAATAGCGCAATCATGACTAACATGGCAACAATAACCACATTGTTCATCGCGCGTTGTGAGAGTCTTGCCACCAGCAATCCTATTTAACGAATATAGCGTTTATGGTAATGCCTGAAACTGACATATTCCAGCGGCAATATTTTCATATGCTCAAAAGCAAAAAACCCAGCAAAGGCTGGGTTTTCGTGGAGACAAAAGCAAGTTTATTACTTGATTTTGGCCTCTTTGAACATAACGTGCTTACGTACAACAGGATCAAATTTTTTGATCTCCATTTTACCAGGCATGTTACGTTTGTTCTTATCAGTGGTGTAGAAGAAACCTGTACCTGCTGAAGAAACTAATTTAATTTTATCACGCATTGTAGGCTTCCTTAGATTTTCTCACCACGGGCACGGATGTCAGTTAGTACTGAATCGATACCATTTTTATCGATGATACGCATACCTTTAGCAGATAAACGTAACTTAACGAAACGGTTTTCGCTCTCAACCCAAAAACGGTGAGAGTGAAGGTTTGGTAAAAAACGACGACGAGTCGCGTTTCTTGCGTGCGAACGGTTATTACCAACCGTAGGGCGCTTACCTGTTACTTGACATACTCTTGACATTGATTTGTCTCCAGAACAACGATAACTGTCGCGTCAATCGATTCCACCTATCAAAAGGTCACTGGATCAAATGACGTATTACTATAAATTAGAGGGCGCATTTTATACAGCAAACAGATCCCAATTTCAATAAGAAAAGGAAAAAAGCTCAATTTTTGTCACATTTTTAGTCAAAAATAACGATTATTTTTAAAAAGAGCTAAAAAATTACACTTAAGTGTAAAGTCATCGCGCTTAATCTCTGTTACTGTTTTACGAACGCGCGCTATACTGCGTTAAACGCAGATTATACGCAATAAAAATAATAATAATTGACGGTGCGTCTGTTTAATAACTTTGCCGCCGCGATGTCGGAGCGTTTCAAATGCTAGGTAAAGTCCTCTTTGATGTACAACACCTTTACTACCTTCCCCAATATATACCTGTGGCCCGTACACTGTTAAAAGCGGGTGTTTTATGCGAGTTCGTTTTACACCAAGAACTTGGTTTAGATGCTTTGAAACAGGAAGTCATAGAGAAAGAAGGCTTTCAATTCCAATTTATCTCAAATAAAGATGAAACACTGTCCCTTTACAGCAAAAGTAACGCTGACTGGATTGTATTCGGAAATCGACCTTATTTTAATGCCGAACAAAAAAAGCATATTACTTCACGCCTTGCGCTGATGTTGCACGGCATCGGCCCTAAAGCATGTTATTACGATGTCTCTGAATTTCCCTTCGATGTCAGGTTTGTTGAAGGGGAAAGTCGCCTTGAACGACTAAAAGAAATGTACCCTGATAGACACTTTATAAATTCAGGCTACGCGAAACTCGACCCAATATTTAATGAAACCGAACAACTTATTGACTTGTCAGCATTGGGGCTAGACTCAAACAAGCCTACTGTACTGTATGCGCCCACCTTTTTCCCATCAAGTATCGAATGCTTTCCCCCACATTGGCCTGAAACCTTAAGCAACGTAAATATTATTGTTAAACCTCATTTCTTTAGCCTGACAAAACCTAAATACAAATCTCAAAAGCAAAGGGTTGAAGCATGGGGTCGTTATGAAAATGTGTACTTGGCAAATGCAAAAGACTTTGACCTACTGCCATTCATGCAAATCGCCGATATTATGCTTTCTGATGCATCATCCGCTATTTTTGAATTTGCTTCGATAGATCGCCCAATCGTATGGTGCGACTTTTTTCATACACGCTGGAATTACTCAGGCCTCTTCAATTTCAGATTAAAGAAACGACTAGATCCCGATATCGCCCTGTTTAACCAGATATCACATAGAGCTAGCAATGCTTTTCAAGCGAATATGTTGATAGTAGAGTGCTTAAAACAGCCGATGGAATTAAGCGTAAATCGCAAAAAAATCACGCAAGAAATGGTAGGCATTACTGATGGTCAATGCAGCAACCGCATTGCCGAATATCTTACAACCCAATAACTTAAAACCTAATAATCAGGTGGCATTTTGAGACGCGTTATAACCTTCGGTACATTCGATGTACTGCACATTGGTCACATAAGAATTCTTAAACGTGCTCGCGCAGAAGGCGATGCACTTATAGTGGGTCTTTCTTCAGACGAACTCAATTTAAGTAAAAAAGGGCGGACTCCTATTTATCCCTACCACAGTAGGGAGGAATTACTCGCATCCTTGCGCTTTGTCGACAAAATTTTTACCGAAGAATCTTTAGAAAAGAAACGTGATTACATTATTCAACATAAAGCGGATGTGTTGGTTATGGGTGATGACTGGTACGGTAAATTTGATGAGTTTAAGGATATATGTGACGTGGTTTATCTGCCTCGAACCCCTTCTATTTCAACCACTGAAATTATTGAAATAATAAAGGAAAGCAGCGATTAACGCGTTGTTAATGTTATTAAAAAACACGTAAAAATAAGATTTAGTTAGGGTGGAAGTAAGCACGAAGCAATCGTTACCTCGTGCTTACCTAAGTAGTTAGTCGTAAAACGGTGAGCGTACTGCAGTGGAATCGATAAGACGCACTGGACGTCTCAACACCTGACCACCATCACGAGAAATCGGCACCCATGGGAATGTTCCTCGACCTTTCGAAGGTTGCAGCAAGAATAAGTCTGAAGGAATTGAGATATAGAAGCCTTTTGTAAAACTACCTTCCCCATATTCTTCAGATGAGACATCGGTGAAAGCTGCATACGCACCTACAACAATTCCACTATCGAAGCGTTTTGCGAAATCGATATTAACGCCTTTGTCTTTTGCCAAAAATTGCCCAGCACTTACGGTTAATTGGGTACCTTTAAGCATTTCAGGTTGCCAATAAACGCTGGCATGGCCGGTGATAGCATCGTAATCTAGAGTTGACAATTGATTATAAGGATCACGCTGCTTCACATAGTTTATGTCAAACCCATATGCCAATCTACTATCGACAGGACGGTATAAAATCTCACCACCGACACCAGCAAACATAGTTTCTAGGTAACCCGCGTACACCTGCCCAAATACGTTCTCACTAATATTATCTTTATAGTGAATGAAGGCGGTATCCATCCCTACTTTATTCTCAGCAACATACTCTCGTACGCGCGTCCTCACTCGTGGTAACGCAGTTTCCTCGTTATCAACCAAAAAGTTAAATTTATCAAAGTTGTCTAATAAGGTAACCCGAGCACTGCCCATAACAGATAGCTTATTATTGAATGCATAACCTGCATTCAAAATTAAACCTGTTTGATATAAATAAAAATCTTCAGGGTTACCGAATGATTGTGTCCAGAAGAAGTTAGCACCATAAAACAGTCCGTGGGTATTCGTGGGCTCATAAGCATCCATTACCTCTTTAGAAGGTGTTGATCGCGCATAAGACGTGGTGATGTCTGCATCTATCGACTCATAGCGTGCTGCCGCAATAAACTGTTCAGCATCTATTATGGTATCAACCATAGGCTGACCACCACTATTTTCAACAATGTGATAGTCCGTCACTGAATCAGGAAGCTCTGAAGCCACTATGCGCCCTATTCGTTCCATCGCTTCATCTTGGTCACGGTACGCAAACTGGGTACCATAAAATACAGCTTTGTCTTCTTCAATACTGGCATCAGATAATGCAAATCCGGCTGAGCGATACAAGGTATTGTATAACCTTGATTTATCAACTTTATTAATAGTATCAGGCACTTGCCTAGCCATTAACGTTTGGGGTGGTTTATCGTACTTAACTTGGCTTAAGGTGTTCATATTGAAGCGATACGTTACGCCAAAACCAAACGTATTTCCGCGCTGATAATTCATACTGAAATCAAATTCTTTCCAGCGATATACCGCGCCCACATTCCAGCGAGAATCCTGCTCCAACTCGCCCGCTCTATCTACAGAGTAATCGTTACCTTCAAACTCAAGCTTAAGGGTTAATGGCTCCCAAGGTGTTTGATATTCGATACCACCGAAAAAGGCCGTTGTCCCTTTAAAGAACTGGTCGTAATCAACTTTTCCGCCGCGCCCGGAAAACCCTGTGGGTCGATCACAGTAACTGTCTCTAAACTCACAAAGTGGGTTAGTGATATCGTCTGCCGTACCTAAGTAGCCCCAACCTAATCCTAAATGAACATCAAAAGGTCCGAACGATTTACTGGCGTTAATATATTCACTTTCAAAGAATCCTGTACCGCCAAAGTCGCGAAAACCAACCGAAATATCTGGCGTGTAGTAGCCTTCTTTCCACAACCTAAATTTTACATCTAAGCCTTTATCTTTAAGGGTTTGATCGCCACTGAACGATTCAACATCACTATAAAATTGTGTACGCACGTCGGTATAGCGAGCGGTAGCTTCCATCCAATCGAATAATTGCAAATTGACTGACCAAAAACGGTATTCACCGTTATCGGTATAATTTACAGCTAATCCCCCTTCTTCACGCATACGCGCTGTAGGGGTTTGAATAAGCCCGTTACCGCCTTGCACCATTTGCGAAGGAGTAACCCGAAACTCGGTGTCGATGTTATCTGTATCAGCCAAAGCGGGACAGGCTGATGCACTAATGATGAGTGCTAAAGATGTTTTCTTATAAGGAAAAGCGCTCATTGAGGAAGGATCCTATGTACTGCTAAGTTTGCGATGCGGGTATTGAGTGCATCCAACGTTGAACTGAATATCTGCCCTGTTATGGGTACATAAATTTGGCTTCCTGGCATTAATTGCGAGTAATCAATGTTCCAGTAGGCAATACCACGTTTCTCTATCTCGCCCATTGGATTAATCACAAAAACATGGCTTTTATCAGCATCGGAGGCTTTAGTGACTGACTTAGCGGTAGAAAAAATAGAAAGGTCATCACCGTGTCTATAAGCGCCAGGCTTAATAACTAACCCTGAAAAATGCACAACTGATGGACGAGGACTAATGCAAAGCAAATATCGCCCTGGTTGGAACATAGGGTTTTCTTCAGCAATCAAACGTGCACGGTTATAGGATATTGGCGTGATAACACGAGTAGATACTGTCCAAGAAGATACCTGCTGATAGAGGCTCTCTAACGCGCGGTATGTATCACTGTTCGAATTGTAGCTTTTTAAAACCATACGAATTTCTGATAAAACAGCGCCTTTTTCTCGCTCAGCATAAGCGTCATTTAAATTGTATATGCCTGATGTTGGCCAATACCAATCACCAGAATCAGCCACAATAGATAATACACTGTTGAGTCTTACAGGCTGCGTAAACTCATAAGATTGCTTATTAATTATGATAGTCACTTGGGCAGATACAGAAGCGGTAAATAGTAAAAGCCAAAAACTCATTAGTAAGGTAACAAAAACTCTCATTTTATTTACTGCTCCTTACTTTTCATTAAACGCACAACTCGACTTAAATAGACCATGTCGTATACATCACCTTGTGGGCTAAACTTTTGCGTAGAAGCTAAAAGCTGTTTCGATTTGGCTCCAAGGTAGTAGGTATTTTTCCATTCCAAATTAGTGTCTATAAAAGGCGTGGTTTCTGGAAAAATAACAGTTTCCGTTATTTTAGTGACCGTGAAAGTAGTACCTAGATAAGACTGAGTTTCCTCACCGTGCACTCGCCATGTAGAACTAATCGGTAGCCCATAACCTACGTTTTCTAAGTCGAGTTTTCTTTGCCATGAGTAGGCTAGTACATCGTTACTGGCTAATGGGTTATGCTTTAAATTCCCCGTATAATACAGCTCATTATCTAGCCCTTCGGTGCGAACAATCACGCCATGATGCATGGTGAAAATAACTTTATCGCCTGATACCCAGCGGTATTTATCACCATCAATATAGGCAAGAGCAAGTGAAGCAGCATCACGCCCACCCGCTTTAATCTGTAGTAAGTCTGCTTTACTTGCCGCTATTTCATCTACGGTGTAGGAAACGGTGCGATCCTCAAGGGCAAGACTAATGGTTTTAATATAGGCATTAACGGTGGAGGAGCACCCAGAAACAAGAAGAGATAGCAGGCTGATAACAATCAGTAATAGGGATGTTTTCATTGAAAATTTCGACAACTATTATTTAGTAATAAGAACACTTTCTTTGCATCAATAAAAAAGCCGCTAATGAAAGCGGCTTTTTCGAAACTATTTATTATTACTGTACGGTCGGTGCGTAAGTAAATGTCACTGGAACAGTGATAGTTGTGGTAGCAGTTGATGTACCAGTTACAGTAGTTGTATTAGTGTTAGTAGTACCAACACAAACACCGTCTACTAATGGATCATCGCCTTCACAAGTAGCTGTACCTTCGCCACCATCATCGATAGCTGTTGATGAATTATTAGAAACAACACCAGCAACAACGCCAGCTACCACAGCAGCAGTAGCTACAACTGGAGCAGTAACAGCACCAAGACCTGTAGATCCAGCTCCGCCTTCGGCGTCTTGAGCGCTAACACCAGCAGACATAGCTGCTGCTGCAAACAATGCAATAATTGACTTTTTCATATTAGTCCTTTCAGAAAATTTACCCATTAGAGTCACATGCTAAATCATTTTCAACGATTTGACTAGATTATATTCGATGAATGACTAACAATTTCTATGTTAACAGGCCTCGCTGGGCAAATGAAACCGTTTCCGTGTCTCCGACCACAAAATGATCTAGAACAGAAACGTCGATCATTGCCATCGCATTCTGGATCTCCCCGGTCAGCCTAATATCTGCTTGACTCGGTTCTGCCACGCCTGAGGGATGATTATGAACTAAGATCACGGCCGCTGCATTATCTTTCATCACTTGCTTTAAAAGCTCTCGAGGATATACCGCCGCACTATTAATGGTACCTGTGAACATGGTTCTACATGCGATAAGCTGATGCTGGCTGTCTAACATTAATAGCAAAAATTTTTCTTGCTGGCAGTCCCGTAGTTTTGCTTGCAAATAACGCTTTGTATCATCCACATTATTAAATACGTCTTGTCTAGCAAGTGGGATTTCTAAATTACGCCTAAATATCTCAAAAGCGGCTTGAAATTGTGCAAATTTACAGGCGCCGAGACCATTCACATCAGTAAACTCTGATTCATTTGCCGCAACCACGCCTCGTAGCGATCCCACTTTCTCTAACAGATCTCTGGCCAAACCTAATGCCGTTTTCCCTGCTACTCCAGCGCCTAGCATAACGGCAATTAACTCAGCATCACTTAAGTATTCTGCACCGTAATAAAGTAGTTTTTCCCTTGGCCTTTCTTTAACAGGCCACACTTTTATCGACATGATTAGTTTCTCACACACCAAATGAATATAGGGTTATAGCGCAGTAGTCTATTTATAATCGACTGATCATTGGGCGAGTTCTTGTTTAAGTGACTTACTATTTGGTGCGTGTTAAGCGCCGAGCGTACTTTTGTTCAGCTACCGCAAAAATAGCCATCATGATAGTCTTAGGTTATGTAAAAAATGATGTTTCAAATATGTCTTTAGCAAATAAAAATATTCTGCTTGGTGTTAGTGGTGGGATTGCCGCTTATAAAACCCCAGATTTAGTGCGTAAGCTTACCGCGCTAGGCGCGAATGTACGTGTTGTACTAACAGACTCTGCGGCTGAATTTGTCAGCCCTCTCTCGTTGCAAGCGGTGTCTGGTAATCCAGTACATCAACATTTGCTAGACCCAGCGGCAGAAGCGGCAATGGGCCATATAGAGTTGGCTAAATGGGCAGATGTGTTACTTATTGCCCCCGCTACAGCAAATATTATGGCTAAGCTGGCTCATGGATTGGCTGACGACTTGCTCACCACTTTATACTTAGCAACAGAAGCGAAAATTTTTATTGCCCCTGCAATGAATCAGCAAATGTGGAAAGCGACAGCAACGCAAGTGAACTTAGGCATCTTGACGCAGCATGGCGCATTATTTATTGGCCCTGCTGATGGAGAGCAAGCCTGTGGTGATGTAGGCTCAGGCCGTATGGTGGAGCCGGTAGAAATTGCTTCTGCCATCAGCCGAAGCCTAGGCACCTCAAACGATAAGATATTATTGGGTAAACACCTCCTTATTACAGCAGGTCCAACACGAGAACCACTGGATCCGGTCCGCTACATTTCCAATCATAGTTCGGGAAAAATGGGTTTTGCTATTGCTGATATGGCCGTTAAAGCGGGCGCCGACGTTACTCTTATCGCGGGACCAGTAAACTTACCTACCCCTGATGGATGTAAGCGTATTGATGTGACTACCGCCGATGAAATGTTAGTGGCATGCGAGCAAGCGGTTTCTCAATCCGATATTTTTGTGGCCACGGCTGCGGTAGCAGATTATAAAGCTGTACAGGTTGCCGAAAATAAAATTAAGAAAATCGGCGATGAGTTAACACTTACTTTTGTTAAAAACCCTGATATTCTAGCAACGATTGCAACGCGAACTGATAAACCTTTTTGTGTTGGTTTTGCTGCAGAAAGCCAAGATGTGGAGTTGTATGCCCGTGGAAAGCTGAAAAACAAAAAGCTTGATATGATTGCGGCTAACGACATAACTGCCGACGGACTTGGCTTCAATAGCGACAATAATGCATTACATGTGATTTGGGACGATGGCGATAAATACTTACCTGCCACTACAAAACCTAAGTTAGCAGAGGCATTGTTACTGCTTATTGCGAATCGATTTAAAAGCAAGAATATTGTTCAATAGCCAAGCTTAGAACATCACTCAAAAATAAAAAATAACGATATACGCTAATACAAGTATTCTGCGTGTCGATAATAACAAGAACTCATCATAACGATTTGGCCTGAGCCAACTTAACATGGAACGGACTTCTTAAGTCCGGTTGCGGAGGAATTACTCTCATCATGCCTGCTGTCAAAAAAACAAATCGCAGAGCCCAAATTCTGCAAGCCCTAGCGGGAATGTTGGAAACAAACCCTGGTCAACGTATCACTACAGCAAAATTAGCTGAAAAAGTGGGCGTTTCAGAAGCGGCGCTGTATCGCCACTTTCCAAGTAAAGCCAGAATGTTCGAAGGACTCATTGAGTTCATCGAAGAAACCTTGTTTACCCGCATTAATAAAATAGTTAACGAAGAAAAAGACTCGCTGACTCGCTGTCAGCTAATTCTTCACCTTATCTTAGGCTTTGCCGAAAAGAACCCCGGCATCACCCGTATATTAAACGGTGATGCATTGATGGGAGAGCAAGACCGATTGCGTGCTCGCATAGCTAAACTCTTTGAACGCCTTGAGACTCAGCTTAAGCAGGTATTGCGTGAGCGCAAGTTGCGTGAAGGAAAAACCCTATCAGCCGATGAAGCGATAATTGCTAACATGCTTATTTGTTACACCGACGGCCGCATTAACTTGTTTATTCGAAGTGGTTTCACCCGTAAACCAACTGAACAGTTCAATGAGCAATGGGCTGCTTTTAAGCAGATGTTTGTATAAAACAGTTCGATATAAAGTGACCCTCAGTAATAGGAATTTCCAGCTTCATGGGGTCACTTCATACAGCTCTTTTTTAATTCGTATAGGGTTAAATAACGTTCAGCATATTAGATTTACCTATCTAGCTTCACCTGTAACAAATAACTAAGAAATAAGCCTTCTTTTTATTAGCTTAAAATTAACTTTCCAATTTGTTCTTAGCTTATGCTTAAAAGCGCCAGCGCTATTTAATTGAGGATCTTCAGCATTAGATTTGAAATTTTCTAATGCTTGCGGGTGCAAATTAAATGAATCAATAGCGCTCCTTGCTACGTTACCGTAACCTTTGTATTCATTTACTTTGTTTTCAATGTGAATAACTGACATCCACAACCTTTTACCACGTACAGGAGTAACTTCCTTTACACTGCGCCAATAGCCATGCCTTTCCTGAGTCCATATTGTTTTAAAGTTTTCACTCTTTTCAATCAAACTCATAAATGGGTTGTGAACATGTGAATGCAGACCAAACCTTACCCGTGGCGAAACCTGTAGCGTATATCCGTCAACAAAATCGATAACTCTAAATTCTTGCTTAGAGAATTGATTGTGTACTTCTTTTACAAAATCTTGATGAAGACTGTCGTCATTATCTAGCCTTGTTGTAATTAAATAATGCGTTGTGAGACGAGTTTTTATTTCTCTGGTAATAGACGGTAAAAAATCGTCCATTCCATCTGCATAAATAGGTATGAATTTGGAAAAATTTGAAGATAGCTCACTAATTTTTTCACGAAAGACTTGTGGTGTCGTTTTATCGAAAAACACTAACCATTCAAAATCTTTTTTAGTTTGAGCTTTTATCGAAGAATAGCAATACTGTTCAAACAGCTCTAATCTATTCTCCATCCACTTTTCGGTTAAAACTTTAGATTGAGATTTTGTCTCATCCCAACCTTTTTTCCTAAGATTAAAGCGCGTCAATATAAAGTGCTGAAACATAATGATGCCATTAAATATTTAGAAGATACTTTTTTACTAATTGATAACTCAAACGTAAAAATTCCATGTAATCTCTGATTTAGAGTAAAAAAAAGCTTACTAGTTCTGTATTAGTAAAAAATAAGTTTAAATATTCTCTAGCATCAATTTCCAAGTGCGGCATCGATACAGGCTATGCTTAACCTCAAAGGGCTTTCAAATCTCGTAACGGGATCAAAACTCACCTACAAAAAAAGCAGCATATATATATGCTGCTTTTCTATTTAGAATAAAGATTCGTTACTTACTGAAGGTAGTACCGAAGAAGTCACCTTCATTCCATTTCGGTTTGTCTTCTTGATTAGCTAAGGTCCAACCAATTTGTGCATTTACTTTGGTAAAGGCTTCAGCAGCATTCCAATTAAATGGCTGGTTAATATCGTCGCTAGGTTTGTGGTAATTCGTTGATAAGAAGTGACCAAACACTTTACTACCATCTACCTCGGGATCTTTTGATGTTAAACCAGGAACTAAAAATACTGCTGGTACGCCTTGTTTAACAAATGCGTAGTGATCTGAGCGAGTAAATAGCGCTTGGTCTGGCCAAGGATCTGGGCTTAATGAAATATCAGCATTGCTTGCAGCGGTTTCAACCGACGCTTTCAAATCACTGTGGTTTGCACCAAACGCAATTACGTCGGCAAACTCATAGGTTAAAATGGGCATATCAAGGTTAACGTTTGCCACCATTGACGTCACCGGCACGGTAGGATTGCGAGCAAAGTAATCTGCCCCTAATAATCCTTTTTCCTCACCTGTTACCGATACAAACAATATCGAACGTTTAGGTTTTACGTCCATTTCGCTGAATAAGCGTGCAGTTTCTAGCATTACCGATGTGCCAGAGGCATTATCCATAGCGCCGTTGTTGATATTGTCTTTTTTAACTGTTTTCGCGAAACCAATGTGGTCAGAGTGCGCGGAAAAGACGACATATTCATCTTTAAGTGCTGGATCTGAACCTTCAAGCACGCCAACAACATTCGGGCTAGTCACTACTTCGTGAGTGCTCTTTTTACTTAAGCTTACTGTGCCAGGTAATGCAAAGCCTGTTGGTACTTTATCTGCCTCAAGATCGGCATAAATATCGTCAAGTTCCCGCTCAGCCCCTTCAAATAAGGTTTTTGCTGCAGCTTCACTTAAATACGCACCACCTTTAATTTGCGGGAAGGTATTGGCTGGCTGCCCTTCGTCATCCAACCAAGCCATGCGCGGTGTATGAATATAGCTTAAGCGGCTTTGGTAAGGACGTACCTTTTCGTTTTTAGGCGTGGTGATGGTGATCATACCAATTGCACCATGCTCAGCGGCGTACTTTTGCTTTTGATACCCTGAGGCAAAATGAGCACCTTCTTCCGAAGGAAAATCACTGGGTTTACCGGCTAGCGAAACCACAATTTTGCCCTCTACATCGATATTTTCATAATCGTTGTGAGACAACTCGTCAGCCACTATGCCATAGCCAACAAACACAAGTTCGCCTGAAACATTAGCATCTACGCTAAGTAAGCTAGGACCTGCTAAATATTCTTTTGGGTAAGCAAAATCAATTTTTTCGCCATTACGAGTAAGCGTAAATTCTGGCGACTCTTGCAATAGGTTTGCTTTACGGAAGCTTACCTGTTGCATGTAGCCATCTGTACCTGCTGGCTTTAAACCGTATTTTGCGAATTCTGTCGCTATGTATAACGCGGCAATTTCATGCCCTCGAGACCCCGTATCACGGCCTTCAAGTAAGTCATCGGCTAAGAAAAATAAGTGTGACTTTATACGCTGAGTGTCAGGGTTAAAGCTATTTTCTGTCGTTTCATGGTTATGCGCAGTGGCAGCAAATGCCATCGCCGTCATCGCACTTCCAAGTAATAGTTTTTTTATCATTGTATTTCCACTATTTTTGAGGTCTTTACATATTACCTTACCCAAGCGATTCCGTAACGTTTAAGCCTAACGATTTTCGACCATTGCCCGTATTTCTAGACCATTGTAAAATTCACGCCCTTTAAGTCATCAACATATTAATAAACCCATGACAAAAACCGACCCTTTGTATCGAGTACAGTTCATCAGTAATGGCGAACGCTACGATGTGTCCGTCAAATCACTTTCTCAAAGTGGCTTATTTGGATTTGTGGAAATTGGGGAATTTGTGTGGGACACCCACACAGGCATAGTGGTAGATCCAAGCCATGAAAAGCTTAAATCAGAGTTCGCAGATGTTACCAGTACGTATATTCCTATGCATAACATCCTTCGAATTGATGCGGTGAGGAAAAAAGGCACAGCCAAAATTATTAAATTAGATAATAAGTCTGATAAAGTGATGCCTTTCCCTAGCCCAATTTATACACCTAACACAGAGTAACCCACCGTTGATAATCCGGTCTAAGGTTACCGGAGGCTTTCATGTACCGTTATTTGTTACTTTTTACGCTGGCTCTGATTAGCTTTACCTCATTGGCAAACACCAACGAGGATAAGTCATTTTATGCGTTGTTAGATGAAATTTGGGAATATGAGATTAGTGTTTCCCCACTTCTAGCCTCAAGACAAGGTGATAATTCGCAAAATAACAAGCTACCCGATATTTCACCAGAAGGATTGGCAACACAAGATCAACAATGGCAAGCGTACCGTAAAGCGTTAAAGGCGTATTCTAAGGAAAACCTATCTGATGATGCGTTTATTTCCTTACTTATGCAGCAATATCGGCTAGAGAACTATATTAGCCAATATCACTTTCGCGCTTATCTTGTCCCCATAAACTCCGAATACGGTTTTCATGGTGCCATGGCATCATTGCCAAATTTGTCTGCATTTAAAAGCGAGAATGATTACCAAGCATATATATCTCGTTTGCATGCACTAAAACCCTACTTTGAACAGCAAATTACCTATATGCGTCAAGGCCTAGAAGAAGGTTATACCCAACCTAAGGTGGTCCTTGAAGGTTTCGAAAATGCGGTAGCCGCCTATATTCTGGACGACCCAAAGAAGAGTGGGTTCTACAGCCCATTTACACGATTTCCCAAACATATAGATGCCTCGCAACAAGCTGCGTTAGCCCAACTAGGCCAAAAAGCCATTACCACCAGCGTTTTCCCTGCTTACCAAGCATTTTATGACTTCATGGTTGATGAGTATATTCCTGGCGCCCGAGCCGCCATTGCTGCTAACGAATGGCCTGATGGCAAAGCTTATTACGCTAACCGCGCCAAGCACTACACCACCACAGATATGAGCCCCGAAGACATTCATACTCTTGGCTTAAAAGAAGTAAAGCGTATTCGAGCTGAAATGCAAAGCGTGGTAGATAGCCTTGAATTCGATGGCAGTACTAATGAGTTCATTACCTTTTTACGTGAAGATCCGCAGTTTTATGCCTCCAGCGCAGAAGAGCTGCTAAAAGAGGCTTCTTTTATTGCGAAAAAGATGGACGCAAAATTACCTTCGCTCTTTGAATATTTACCTCGTACGCCTTATGGCGTTGCTCCTGTACCCGATAGTATCGCCCCGAAGTACACCACGGGTCGTTATATTCACCCTAGTCGAGACGATCAACCCGGTTACTACTGGGTAAATACTTATGCGCTAGATAAGCGTCCGCTTTATGCCCTTCCAGCTCTTACCTTGCACGAGGCTGTGCCTGGGCATCATTTGCAAATATCTTTAGCGGCGGAATTAGAAAATTTACCCATGGTACGCCGCAACACTTATATTTCAGCTTTTGGTGAAGGTTGGGGTTTGTATTCTGAATTCTTAGGGATTGAAGCGGGTATTTATGAAGACCCCTATGATAATTTCGGTCGCTTAAGCTACGAAATGTGGCGCGCGTGTCGCCTTGTCGTAGATACCGGCATGCACACCATGGGATGGAGCCGCGAAAGAGCTGTTGATTTTATGATGTCCAATACGGCTTTGTCAGAGCATAATGTGAATACTGAGATAGACCGATACATATCATGGCCAGCACAAGCCCTATCTTATAAAATTGGTGAAATTAAAATAAAGGCGCTACGTGAAAAGGCTGAGGTTGCGCTAGGTCAGCATTTCGATGTACGTAAATTTCACCGAGCAGTATTAGAAAATGGTTCTGTGCCATTATTCATTTTAGAGCAAAAAATTAACCAATTCATAGAAGAACAAAAGGCGGCAAGATAATGATATTTGCATTCGGGATCATAGGACTACTTGTCCTGTTTTTGATTTATCTAGCGCTTCGTGTGCAAACGCTACAACGTGAACTTACGCTTACGCGCTCATCTGCAAAACAAAATGGTAATAAAGTTAACCATGCTTATAAAAATTTACTGTTAGTTACTGATGCGCTAGAAAAAACTTATTCAGCTCGTATCGAAAGTGCTTATAAAAGCCGCCTGATAAGTCAGCAACAACATACTGCTCTTATGCCGCTTATGCTTAACTTCTCTAGTATTGTAATGGCGTGCTGTGAAAAAGGCGCTACGTTAGAAGAAGCATTAGATTCTGCATTAAGCAGCACCGAGGTATCACAAAGCGATGTGCGAGACGTGATTAAAGAAATGCCTGGCCCCATTCGTATGGCTTGGTCTAAAAACAGCGCTGATGGTTTTATTGCAGCCTGCCAATTAATAACTAGCTCGGTGGGAGGTAACACTAAAAAAAGCCCTGCTAGCAGCGATGCCAGTACGGCGTAATTATTTAAGCATTTTTTTCAAATAGTTAGATGTCCTCACAGCCTTAACTATTTCACCCATCTTGAAAAGACAAACCTCTACACTATAATACTGTACACATATACAGTATTATAGTGTTATGAATATTCCTATTTCACCCATTGAAGAAGTTCGTTCAAAGGCAGCGCTTTTTGATAAGCACCCTCATATATGGCGAGCTCGAGAGAAGCCTGTAAGCGAAAACAAGTTTTTGCTGGGTAATCTTATATTGGATGAAGCCCTGCACGGTGGTATCGCCACATCAGGCGTCGTAAGAATTGCATCACTAACGGGTATTGGAGAAATCAGCCTTTTTAAACACGTTTTAACTACGCATCGCACGCACAAACTACGTGTATTTATAAAACCACCCGCCCAGCTCCAAGCGCCTTGGTTAAGCAGTTTAGGCGTAGACTTAGAACAAGTCATCGTCGTGCTTCCAAAAACAGATCAAGAAGCCTTGTGGGCAGCAGAGCAATGCTTAAAAAGTGCAGCTTGTCATTGTGTTTTGCTTTGGAATAACACCATGGATGCAAAAGCTGCTCGGCGTTTGCAAGTGGCGGCATCGCATAACGATACGCTGTGCTTACTGTTTACTTCCCCTAACCAACAAAGGGCTTCTTTTCCAATTACCCTAGATTTAAGTCTGCATCTTCGTGATGCGCAATTGGTTGTTAACATTATTAAACAGCGTCATGGATGGCCCGTATCCGATATCGTGATCCCCCATTCATGGACCCCTAACAACCGCGCCATTCAATCAGCCATGCAAAATAATAAGAACACCGAGCCAGCATTACACTCGGTGATTTAATGATGCTATGGGCTTACTTTTACTGCTATCAGTTAACTCTTGATTCCCATAAAAAAGATGGCGGCTTCACAGACGGTGATATACCTACTGTGGTTTATCACGAACAAAGCAACCAAGTAGTTCAAGCTAATTCTCAGGCTATAAACGAAGGTGTTGAATGCGGTCAAGGGCTTGCACAAGCGGCTGCGCTTTGCCCTCACGTGCGCATTCTAGCGTTTAATCGCGAAGCTGAAAAAGAGACCCTTCTCTTTCTTGCACATCGGTTATACCCACTCGCTTCAGACATTGTGATTGATGCTCACAACGCCATTGCTATTCGACTAGACAATTTACTGCAGTATTACGGTGGTCTTGACGCTTTATGGCATGTACTTACAAACGAGCTACATTCTGCTGGTATTCACTTTTATTTCGCCACTGCATGGGGAGTGGATGCAGCACGCCTTCTCGCTAAAAATAAAACCAATCGCTATACCGATAATAAAGAAAACATAACTCTGTTATTGTCACGCTGTAAGCTAGAACAAACTGCCCTTGATTCGAAAACCATTGCCACACTTGCTAAAGTCGGTGTTAGACAGGTAGGCCAACTACTTAAACTTCCCGTCCATGAACTTGGGCAACGATTTTCAAACGATACTATTCGCTATTTAACCGCACTGCGGGGGGAAACCTTTCCCAAATACGTTTTATTCAGGCCATCGATAAGCTTCAAGCAGTTAAAAAATTTATCGTTTGAAGTGGAAAACACTCAACACTTATTGCCGAGTATTAAAGCGCTACTAATTTCGTTAGAACACTACTTACGCGCACGCAATTTACTCACGTCATCTATACTTTTTCAGGTGCATTTTAGAGAAGCAGAGCCTTTATCTATAGCGGTTAATGGTGCTATGCCTTTTGCCACGCAGAAAGACTGGTTAGCGCTGGTTGAGCTTAAAGTTGAGTCCCTTCTACTGCCCGAGCCCGCTATCGCTATATCCCTAACCTGCCAGCAATTTGAGCCCATTGAAAACGATGGGAATAATTTTTTTTCCCATCGATTTACCTCAGTGGCACAAAAGCAACTTGTTGGAAGGTTAAAAGCCAAATTAGGCGACAACAGCACGCTTCACCCTAAAGCTGGAAACAGTCATACCTTTGAAGGCATGACAGTCAATCAAGTAGAGGAAATTACACCTGCTTATACCGCTGATATCATTCCGACATTTTTGTTTGAGCGCCCCATGCCCCTAAATCTACCAACACGTATTTGCTTTGGCCCTATACGACTTCAAACGCAATGGTGGAGTAGCGCTGCTAGCCAGAAAGATTATTTTATAGCAGAAACTAATCACGGTGTACGCTTGCTCGTCTTTAAAGATGTAAATGCCTGTTGGTGGACACAAGGCGTATACAGCTAATGTATAGCGAACTTTTCTGTCAGAGCCACTATAGCTTTTTAACAGGGGCATCTTCGCCTGCACAGTTAGTGACTACCGCCTCTTTTCTAGGATACGAAGCGTTAGCGATTACCGATGAATGTTCTGTGGCGGGAGTGGTGCGAGCTTATGCTGAAATTAAACAGCAAAAACTCCCTATTAAGCTCATTGTCGGCAGCTATTTTCGCTTCGATGATGCATTGTCTTTTGTATTACTTTGCCCCAATAAAGCGGCATATACCGAGCTTTGTCGCATAATTACAAATGCCAGAAGACGCAGCCAAAAGGGTGAGTATCAACTTGCAGAGTGGGACTTGCGGACCATTCGTCACTGCATTTTTATATGGCTTCCCAATACTCAGGAAGAAAAAGATAATTACTGGGCGACTTGGCTAACCAGCCAACCCAATATAAAAACATACATAGGCGCACAACGTTTACTTGATGGGTATGATCATCATCGATTTGCGACTTACACACAACTACAGGAAAAATTCGAGTTTCCTGTTCTTGCTTGCACTGGCGTGCTTATGCACCATGTAGATAACCTTCCACTTCAACATGTTCTTCATGCCACCCAAGCACATACGCAAGTAAGTAAATTGGGGCGAGCAGCATTAAGCAATGCCGAGCGTAGCTTGCGTACCGTTTCAAAATTAAAAAAGCTTTTCCCTGAAAAGTGGATTGCCAATGCTATTGACGTGGCAAGAGGCTGTCTATTTTCGTTAGCAGAGCTACGCTATCAATATCCTTCTGAACTTATACCTAAAGGTGCATCGCCCACTACATATTTAAGGGAACGCGTAGAAGCCGGCATTAAAGTGCGTTTCCCAGATGGCCTGAGCGATGTGCTTAGGGCACTTATTGAAAAAGAACTCTCACTGATTCGCGAACAAGAGTACGAGTACTTTTTTCTTACCATTTATGACATTGTTCAATTCGCCAAATCGCGCAAAATCCTCTATCAAGGCAGGGGTTCGGCAGCTAACTCTATTGTGTGTTATTGCTTAGAGATTACCGCCGTTGATCCACGACAAATCAATGTGCTTTTTGAACGCTTTATCTCTAAAGAACGAAACGAACCGCCTGACATCGACGTAGATTTCGAGCACCAGCGACGTGAAGAAATTATCCAATATATCTATGAAAAATATGGCAGAGAAAGAACTGCCATTGCTTCTACGGTTATCTGCTATCGCTTTAAATCGGCGTTTAAAGATGTAGGTAAGGCCTTGGGCTTCAGTGAGTCGCAATTAAGCTTTGTGATGAAGCAAATTAATCGCCGCGACAGTGTCATTCCTTGGCAGTCTCAGCTTGCGAATTTAGGGCTCGACCCGGCAAATGAAAGGGTAAAACTTCTAATTAGTATCACCGAGCAACTTCTCGGCACGCCTCGACACCTTTCTCAGCACGTTGGTGGTTTTGTTATTAGTTCAGGACCACTGTATGAGTTGGTCCCTGTTGAAAATGCAGCTATGCAAGAGCGCACTATTATTCAGTGGGATAAAGATGATATTGAAACTCTAGGACTACTTAAAGTTGATGTATTAGCTTTGGGAATGCTAAGCGCCATTCGCCGGACCTTTGACTTACTTAACAAGCAATTCCCTATCAATATAGATATTCCTTTCATTACCAAATTAGGCGATGACCAACAGGTTTACGATATGATTTGCCAAGCTGATACCGTCGGCGTATTTCAAATTGAATCTCGCGCACAAATGTCGATGCTTCCTCGTTTAAAGCCTCGCCGTTATTATGACTTAGTGGTGCAAATAGCTATTGTTAGACCGGGCCCTATTCAAGGGGATATGGTGCATCCTTATCTTCTACGACGGCATGGAAAAGAAGCTATAACCTACCCTTCTGAAGAAGTAAAAGAAGTGTTATCGCGTACCATGGGAGTTCCAATTTTTCAGGAACAAGTGATAAAACTGGCCATGGTAGCGGCTGGCTTTAGTGGTGGTGAAGCAGATCAACTACGTCGCGCGATGGCCAGTTGGAAAAAAGACGGCCGAATTTTTGAGTTTAAAGAAAAGCTGATAAAAGGCATGGTAGCAAGAGGCTACGATACCTCTTTTTCAAATAATCTATTCGAACAAATTAAAGGCTTTGCTGGCTATGGCTTTCCAGAGTCCCACTCAGCATCGTTCGCCGTGTTAGCTTATGTATCATGTTGGTTAAAATATTATTTTCCTGTTGAATTTTATGTTGCCTTGTTAAACAGCTGGCCGATGGGTTTTTATACGCCCTCACAGCTGGTACTAGATGCAAAGCGCCATCATGTTACGGTACAGGCGCCTTGTGTGAATGCATCAAACTACGAACACTTAATTGTTGAATGCAAAGGCGATAAGCAAATTCAGCTTGGCCTAACGCTTGTAAAAGGCTTAAGTGAAAAGAGTGCAAACCTTATTGTTAGCTGCAGGCCGTCAACTGGCTATAAAAATATAGAGGGTGTGCGAACCCTCGCAATACGTTCTGATGAACTAGAAGCATTAGCAAGTGCAGATGCATTTAGAAGTATTGCAGGTAATCGCTATCAAACACGTTGGCGGCTAATGGACAAGCAAGCCGATTTGCCGTTGTTTGAACATACTAATAACGAGGACACGTTCAATACTGCTCCAAGCGTAGCTGAAACCTTAATTGAAGATTATGCTTCTATAGGGCTTTCGGTTAACGACCACCCTGTAGCACTGTTGCACAGAGAGCGAGAGCTAGGTTTTATTACCCCAGCTAAAGCTTTACTTCAAAAGCCTCATAAATCTATTGTAAAAATACTTGGATGCGTGACTGGGCGACAAGCACCGGGCAGTGCGGCTGGGGTTACATTTCTAACGTTAGAAGACCATACTGGAAATATCAATGTTGTAGTATGGCAGGCTACCTCTCGCGCCCAGCATAAGACCTTTTTAAAGGCTAAACTTATGCAAATTGATGGTATTATTGAACGCTCGAAGGAAGGGGTTATTCATATTATTGCGGGAAAATTAATAGACCGAACATCATGGCTTGAGGATATCAGTATGCCATCCAGAGACTTTCATTAAGTCCAATTACGTATATACGCGTTTTACAGTCTCAAGTATTGTAGCATCAACATGACAAGGAGTTTGATATGAAGCAGGGGTTGTTTTGCCTATTACTGATGTGGATTAGTACAGCGGCAACTGCTGAAAAATTTATTGTAGGCTCACAGAATATAGAATATTACCCCCATTATAATTTTTCCTCACCTATTGATAAGGGTGTTGGTTGGGCAATACTTGAAGCCTTTTCCGAAGCATCTGGTCACGAGTTTTCGTATCTAGCCATGCCTATTCGGCGTCTTCAAATGGAAATGCTTAAAGGGCATGTGGATTTTGTATATCCAGATAACCCTGGCTGGTATAACGATGTCACTAAGGCCAAAGAAAAATATTTCTCGATTGCTCTTACCCGTGCCGTCACAGGTACTTTTGTAAAACCAAAAAATGTGAATAAAGGTATCAATGCTATTAAGAGAATTGCTATGCCTCTGGGTTTTACTCCAGTAAATTGGCAAGCAAGATTAGACCAAAACCTTATTAAAATAGTGTCTATCTCTGATACTTTTGCAGGTTTGTCGTTACTACAATTAGAGCGTGTAGACGCCATAGATTTTGAATACCATGTAGGTAATTACTATTCTAGTCAGTCGCCGCAAATCGGCCCTTTCATATTAGATATTACCCTCCCCCACAACGAGATCCCTTTTATGCTTTCTGCTTTAAGACATCAGGAAGTGATTGGGGAACTTAATGCTTTTATAAATAACAACCCCGCGATTATTGATTCGATCAGAGCACGCTATGGTATAACTACATTAGAAGCACTGACACAACAAATTCAAACTGAATTTAGTATTGAAGATAAAGACATTTGGCAGCCTGAATAATCGCTTATGGGCTACTATTAATCTCTGTGTTAAAAAATAGTATTCATTAATAAGGTAACACCAGTGGGTTACATAAAACGGACTTTCTACTGCCTTCTCTTTGTTTTCGGCGTCAACTTAGCGCAAGCGGAACAGTATATTATTGGTGCTCAAAATATTGAGTACTTTCCTCACTATGATTTCACTTCTAAAGTTGATAAAGGCGTAGGATGGGCAATTTTAGAAGCCTTTTCTGATGCCTCAGGGCATGAATTCGTATATTTAGACATGCCTGTTCGAAGGTTACAAATTGAATTAAATAAAGGGAATGTAGATTTTGTCTATCCTGATAACCCACGTTGGAATAGCGCAGATACAACAATAGATCAAAAAACATTTTCTAAACCTATTGCTCATACATTGTCTGGAACTTTTGTTAGGTCAGAAGATGTTGGAAAAGGGATAAATTTCATTAAGAAGTTAGCTATTCCACAAGGGTTTACACCGGTTAAATGGCAAAGCAGAATTGACGACAACCTTTTATCTTTAGTTCCCATTGAAGAAACTTATAACGCACTTTCACTACTTCAACATAAAGAAGTCGATGCTGTAGATGTTGAATATCACGTTGGAAAGTATTTTATGAAGAGTTACCCTCAACTGGGTCCCTTTTCCGTTGATGTTACACTTCCTTTTATAGATGTCCCTTTTCTATTATCCACTTTACGCCACCCCGAAATAATTAAAGAACTAAACCTATTCTTAATAAATAACCAAAGCTTGATATCTAACATCTACGAAAAATACGATATTGCTCTACCTGATGAGCTGGTAGAAAGGTTTCGAACAGAACAAAATATTGAGAAAAACGAAGTGTGGAAACCCCTGTAATAATTACTTATTTCAAGAAAATTCTTAAGTAGCTAAAAATACATAAGCATTCCAACTAACTTTAACACTCTGAAAATTATAGATTTTAATTTCTGGTAATGATTTTGCTTTTCTCCTTATATATTAAGGAGACAACATGTTCAAAACTACATTCAAACTTACCGTGCTAGCTTTGCTTTTACTACCTAACTTAGTTCAAGCGAAACAAACCATCAGCGTTGATTATATGAATGGCTTCGACGATATCGACGGCATTCGCTTTGCCTACCGCCCCATAGAACACAACTTAAGCACTGGATGGTTTGGTGACATCAAGCTTTACTGGGAACTTAGTGCATACCACTGGGAATACGGTGAAGAAAATAACCATAGTACAAGTTATGCACTATCGATAACGCCAATTTTTATGAAACAAATTAGCACCGTGTATGACTACCCTCTGTTTGTTGAAGCAGGTATAGGGGCAAGTTTCATCAATGATGAGAAAGTAGCAGGTAAGGATATAGGGTCTAATTACCAATTTGAAGATAGGCTAGGTTTAGTACTTGAACTTGATGAAAACCAACACGTCGCCTTGCGCTATATGCACTTCTCTAATGGTGGATTTAATAGTAATAACCCTGGTTTGGATTTTATGAACCTGTCGTACGCATATAGTTTCTAACAGTCATTGCTTCTGGTTTAGTGGGCTTTATGCCCACATATACTTTCATGTTCATATTTCACTTGGTGGGGCTTATGGGATTAACTAAATTACTTAAATTGAAAGCTTATGTTTTAAAGCAGACAGATAAGCTATGGCATGAAATATGTAGCTTAACCTACTAGCCTCACATGATTTTATTATTTTTTCTGTGTAACTTACTATAGGTACGTAATTAAGCGACTCACTTTAACCATAGTTTTCAGTAGTGGCGTATTAATATATTATTTTGAAGATCTGGATACGGCTGGAGTCAGTCGATCAGCATAAGTAAGCTACATGGTAACTTCTACCAACGGGCTTCGCGCTAACTCACACTTTTCTACAAGCATAAAAAAAGGGCTATCCGTTAGGATAGCCCTTTCTTCGAATGGGAGCTTGGCAGTGTGCTACTCTCACATGGGGAAACCCCACACTACCATCGCCGCTAATACGTTTCACTTCTGAGTTCGGAATGGGATCAGGTGGTACCGTATCGCTATGGCTGCCAGGAAAAACTGGTTGCAAACGCTTGTTTGCGTAATACCGACTTATTTAGTCCATATTACTTTAATAATTAACAATTTAGGAATTCTGATATTCACGTAATCAATCTTTGAGC
>NZ_PYHU01000014.1:0-90332 GCF_003989595.1 Alteromonas sp. KS69
CAAACAAGTAAAACGACAGCGCGGTGATGCTTTTGATTTGACTGAGGCAAGCTGCCATTTGAACTACCAAGTGCAATGGCGCTTGCTGACTTAAAATAATAACTAGGCGATAAAGCGCCTATTGCTCAACCTTTGAAGTTAATGCGGCGAAGTTAAAACCACCAAAAGCCAGAGCGAAGTTGGGAACAGCAGGTGAGGGCGGTTGAACTGTTATTTGTATTAAGCGAAACGCAGTTTAGGCTGACGCCTTCTAACTTTCCAATAACGGGCGCAGGCATGTGGGGCATAATGGCGAAGCCGCCCCACGTGTATGCGTCCCAGCGAACGCAGTGAGTGTGTTGATTGGGTTGTTATGCATCATTCTCTAAAACATCCAAGTTGCATTGGACTAAATTTGCGCCATCTAGGTTAGCGCACTCTGTAAAACCGTGTTTTTTCAAAGATTCAATGACGGCGTTATTGGTACTGTAGGTTCCGGTACTTAAACCAAAGTCATTTTTATAGATATCTCTTAGGCGAATATCGTCACGAAACATGAGCGACACTGCAAGAATATACTGAAATTTCGCAGCTTCTTTGTCCTGCAATGAGGCCTCATATAAAACAGTAAGAAGCTGGATTTCATCCCAACGATCGGAAGACAAATTGACAGTCGTAACTAACGCATCTATGTATTCTGAACTCTTTTTTGAATGTGTAAAATATTTACCTGCTAAGAACGAAAATACGGCTACTAATATTAGAGCGACAAAAAAGAGTTTATTTTGCATGTTCATCCTGATGCATAACTTTTAAATAAGGGGCGCAGGCACGTAGGGCATAATGGCGAAGCCGCCCTGCGTGTATGCGTCCCAGCCCGCGAAGCGGGCGTGCTTGATTTTTTTGTTATGTGCAATTGCTTCAAACATCAAATTGCTCTTTTACTACTGTTTTGTCTATTTTGGAGAGAACTGGCTGACCTCCTCCATGTAACGCACCATCTGGGTAACTTTTAATCCAGTAACAGCCATTTTCTTTTTCTATATACAGACTGTCCCAACCGCTTTTACTAACAGCGACCTTTTTACACTTGGTACTGACAAAATTTTCAATCTCTATTTGCGAAGAGATGACATCCATATTTAACAACCTTGCACATAACGCCCAACTTAGGGGCAATAACACGCAGGCTAAACTGGGAGCGGAGCGACTGAGCCTGCGTGTTATTGTCCCAGTGAGCGCCAGCGAACGGCTACAGTTGTTTGTTATGTGCTAGTAGCATTTTAAAACCTCTTCACTTGAGCCGCTTGAACCGTCAAGATTTGTCCAACTGACCAATACGGTTATGACGTCCGGTGAATCAAAAGTATCATAAGAGCCTAGCAGTTTATAATCGGCAAAGGGTTTTAGCTTTTGAATTGGTAGCTGCTTTAGTTCGCTCTCAACGATCCTGTTTTCATCATCGTTCTCAAAGGAAATATTAATATTTGATGCATTCGATTTGCCTACATTGCGAACAAATAAAGAACCAGAGACTATTTCTAGATCTATTGTCGTCCTCAGTTTGTCTTTGTTTGACTCTTCGAGTTCCCTTATTTGACGCTGGCTTAGCTCAGCATGAATTTTTTCTAATTCCAAAAACTTTGATTGTGTCTTTCTTGTTCTTATTAAAGCCACAGCAGAAATAGAAGCAGCGATGATTGATACAAGTAAGCTCAATAGGTTTATTGTTGATTCTTCCATAGATTCCAAACTTCCCGTGGCACATAACGCCCCGCATAACGGGCAATTATACGTAGGCTAAAATACCGAGCAAAGCGAGGGGAGCCTACGTGTATTTGTCCCCCGCGAGCGAAGCGAGTGTTAATGCGTTTGTTAGGAGCATTGCTCAGTTCTTCGCAAAGCATTCTATTTCCTGATCAAAACTTCCATTCCATGAGCGTATAACTAACGTGTCTGCGTATGGATATTCCGAGTTATCTTGAGGGAGATTGCAAGAAGCAATTAATTCTGAACCGCACCAATTAGTCCCTCTAGAGTAACTCACCATTGCGTATTTTTCAGAAATGATCTTATTTATAAAATTAAGAGCATCATCGAATGACTTTTCATTGCCAAAGTCACTGAAGTGAGCGTGATATGAATCAAAAGACACAGTTACTTCATCATCACACGTATCAAGAGCAAGGAACGGAACACCATCATTTATCGGGCGCGGAATTTTAACCTCCAAGACAAAAGTATCTTCGTATTGCTTTTCGCAGCAATACTTAGCCCAAGAAGGAAACGTTTCTTTGAACTTCTCTGAGATGCTTTTAGAAAAATCATCCATTGATCGACTGGCTCCTAACACCCCACTAAGGGGCGATAACACATAGGCTAAAATTAGGAACGAAGTGACGCAGCCTATGTGTTAGCGTCCCAGCGAGCAGCGCGAGCGCCTTTAGTGTTTTGTTATATGCTACTCTTAAAAATCTTAATACTACCACTAGTAAACGCACCACTGTCGTATCGTTTTATAGAAGTAGCGAGTTCTTCCAAAGTACAACACTCTAGTTCAGTTCGAAATGGTAATGTATTGTGATTTGTTGAGACTGCACTTACGCGAATTTGTGACGACATTTCATCGAGCCATGCGTAAAACAATTTATCGTTACCAACATTACTTGAACTGTATATCGACAAAACACGGGATAAAAACAACTCAATATCCCTTTTAGTGGTTAGAGTAGTATCCTGCTTACTAAAACCGAATGAAACCAGGTTTTCATTGGCTTCCTGATTTATATCTGAAGAACTTTGAAGAGTTAGTTTTTCTTCTAGTTGTTTTAATTCTTTATTTAAAATCATGAGATGCTTACTGGCATATAACTTCCCACTAAGGGGCGATAATACATGGGCTAAAATTAGGAACGAAGTGACGCAGCCCATGTGTTAGCGTCCCAGCGAGCAAAGCGAGAGACTTGAGTGGTTTGTTATACATCCGAGCTAAAGCCCACGTTGCCACCGCTTTGGATAGATACCTTTAAATACAATGTTATTAAGTTCTTGCCTATCAATATGTCCTTTCTTGCACTTTATGCCATAGTAAATGAAGGCAGTTAAAGCACAAAATGAATATAACGATAAGCAAAGAATTAAGAAGCATATTGTGAACACTACCATTACTGTTCCACTATCGTAGCTACGGATTGGTATATCTGAATCGATTCCAAAACTTGAGGCAATGATAAAGAACAACGGGTATGCTACTAAAAATCCAAATAGGCAACCAATGCCGCCAACTTTCGCAGACTGCGAGTAAAAGTAAGGTTTTAATCTTCTCTGACTATTAATCGCTCGAATTAGCACAACACTTTTCCTAGGATGTATAACTTTAAGCTAAGCGGCGCAGTTGCGTGGGGCATAATGGCGAAGCCGCCCCGCGTAAATGCGTCCGAACGACCGAAGGGAGTGACTTGAGCGCCTTGTTAGAAGCAGAGCCTGTTCCTTTGGCCTTATTAAAAATTAATAAAGTCAGCATACGATTGATTATTAACACAAACAAGTAAAACAACAGTGCTGTGATGGTATTGATTTGACTGAAGCAAGCTGCTATTTGAGCTGACAGACGCAATGGCGCTAGCAAAATTGAAATAATAACTAGGCGATAAAGCGCCTATTGCGCGACCTTCGAAGTCAATGCGGCGAAGTTAAAACCACCTAAAGCCAGAGCGATGTTGGTGAAAGCCGGTGAGGGTAGTTGCATTGGGATTTGTATTAAGCCAAACGAGGTTTAGGCTGACGCCTTATAACACCCGCATAACGGGCAATAACACGTAGGCTAAAATTGGAGCGAAGCGACTGAGCCTACGTGTTATTGTCCCAGCGCGCTTGCGAGCGAGTTAATGCGCTTGTTAGGTCTGTTGCCCGTTGAGTGTGTCCAGTGTTGAGCCAAATGACGGGTTAAATGTACGAGCATAACCCAATTCTACGACATCAATTTCTTTGGTTGCCACATGTGCTTTATCATTGGCATCAACGACTGCTATTTTAATCTTCGTTTTGCCATTTTTTTCTTTAGGATAACTTGCTCCCCAGCATTCTTGCTGTTCGAAGTAGATCACACCATTAACAACTCTGCCTTCGGTTAGGTAGGTATTTGCTGCTATTCCAGTCAGAGAGTTTCCTTGGAGCAAAAAAGGGAATACTTTAATCTTGTCCCCGATCTCGCAATGAAAATCCTCTAATGCTGCAGTTTGAAAGTCTAGCCAAAACCAGCCCAACCTATATTTAAACCACTCTTTGCGGAATGGTTTTATATCCCAATGGTATCCGACCTTAACATATTTAATTTCAGAAGGAGCGCTTCCAATATTTGCAACGCTTAAATACAGAGCAATGGCTGTTTTATGTGTTGGTATTCCGTTGTCTAAGTGTCCTGTAATAGTCGTTGTTGTGAACGTTGGGCCAGGTATTAGCGATAATTTGAACCTTGGCTTTTTCTGAAGAGCGCGAAATATTCCGCTAATCCATCCGAATAGAAGTGTTAAAAGGAATATTATGACGGCTAAAACGCCTTGGTTACCGTTTAACCATTTCAGAGACGAAGTGTAAAATTCCATTTTGAAGACCTAACTTTTAAATAAGGGGCGCAGACGCGTGGGCTATAATGCGAAGCAGCCCACGTGTATGCGTCCCAGCGAACGAAGTGAGTGACTTAATTTTTTTGTTAGGTAACTTAGCGTCCATATCCCTCGATGCTCTTTATTACTAACTTGCCTACATTAGCTTTTTTACACTGATCTACTACAGATACAATGACTGTTGGAACGGTATCGTTGTCGTACAGAACTAATACATTCTTAGGGGATTGTTGCTCAATGTGTGCTATTAACTCTTTAGCGGTTTTAAACTCACTGTTTTTAAAAACAAACTTACCAGCAGCGATGATGATTGAAGTGCCGCCGTTTTTAGCCCATTCTTCGTCTTCTAACGAGTGGTACTTTATTGCTAAATCTATTGAACTCAAATCCATCTGTTACCTAACTTTTAAATAAGGGGCGCAGACCTGTGGGCTAAAATCCGAACGAAGTGAGCCAGCCCACATGTTTGCGTCCCAGCCCGCGCAGCGGGCGTACTTAATTTTTTTGTTATAATGCATTTTTCAATACAGCCTTTGTTTTACCAAGAGGGTTAACCGCTAGGCGCTGAAGCTGCATCCCAAAGTTACAAATTGCTTGAGGCTCGACTTTCATATCAAAGTTAACTTTATAGTTTTCGTTTCTGACATTTGTGAAAGATTCGATGTGAGCAATAGTAACAGCAAACATTGTATGTCCAGAATTGTCTATACAGAAAGCATGAATGGAGAAATATGAAAGATCGGGGGTGGAACGGCTTTTGAACTCGAACTCATCTTTTGTGTTACGAGGAAACTTCTCAAGAAGCTTTCCCAGAAGATCAATCTCCTCTCTATTTGTATAGCAATCTGCTTGACCAGAGAACTGCCCATTGCTACCGAATATAGAGATTTCAAATAAAGATTCATCTTCCCATATTGATGAAACTACGAGCTGACTTTCCATGTTACTCCTGCAATATAACGGCACGCATAATGGGCAAAAACACGTAGGCTATGATACCGAGCGAAGCGAAGGGAGCCTACGTGTTTTTGTCCCCAACGAGCGAAGCGAGTGATTAATGCGTTTGTTAGAACCTGCTGAACTCTTCCAAAAATTCTTGTTTAGAGCCATGGAAAGGGACTTTCTCAACTCTATGCTGAGTAGGCTCACCACCTCTTTGAAAGTCGATGAAAATGTATTGAATCTTATTCATTTCAATTACTTGTGGTTTGTCATCAACGTAAACTACTTGTTGTTCACTTTCGCCCTCCACAAAGGACATTGAATGCATGAACATTACTTGCAAATTCGAATGTTCATGTCTGAAATCGTAGCTTGCACTGACATTAAGCAATTTAACTTCAACGCCTTTGAGCTCAGGCATGGCATTCTGAATATATTCCCTGGCCGTGAACCTAATGGATTCTTGGTCGATTGTTGCCAAGTTACTCCATTGAATCGTATTGCTCGCAGTAGCAAACACACTCCAAAACAAAACTATAAAAGCAGCTAAATTTTTCACTATTGTTCCCTGTGGTTCTAACTTTTAAATAAGGGGCGCAGGCACGTAGGGCATAATGGCGAAGCCGCCCTGCGTGTTTGCGTCCCAGCCCGCGCAGCGGGCGAACTTGATTTTTTTGTTATGTGTTTTCGCTTATTTCTAAAACCACAGTTAACCATAAATTACCCCAACGCTCACGTCTATCTGCCGAACTCAACAATTTAGGTGAAGTGGTTTGATATTCATTGAAAGAATGACGATTGGCAAATAGAGTAGCGGATACAGCACCTTTTTTAACTTTTTCTGCATCGTAAAAAACCGCCACGACTTGGTTGCATCTAGAACATTGAATAAAGGAGGCTTGTTCTGAACCTTGCTTTAAAAAATTGACTGAGGCACTTGAGTTAACGCTTAACTTTCCAAGCGGATCTGATATGTACGCAAGACTATGATGCTTACAAAAGTCGCAGTCACATTCTCTAGGTTGATAGCTTTCGATTGACCTAGGAAGTGATAGTTTTACGCGAACGGCTTCGCATGAGCATGAAGAGAAATAATCCATTTAACCCTCATAAATTAAACCTGCACATAACACCCTAATAAGGGGCAATTACTCGTTGGCGAAAATGGCGCAGCCGCCAACGAGTAATTGTCCCAGTGACCGCAGGGAGCGAGCTTAATTTGCTTGTTATGTTCGTGCCGATTAATCACTCGCTACCTTTCTGGCTTCGTGGTCTAAGCTTGATATAGAAATATAAAGAAATAACAGAAGCTGATGTACAGCCTACACTGAGCAGACCCAACGGTATAGCAACAATAAGCATCTCAGATTTAAACGAGTGTAGAGCGATAATGAAGAAAATTATGCCGAGTAGAATTTCCACAAAAACACTTTCTAGTCCTGATAGGTTTCCAATCTTTAAGCTTTTTCGAAAGTTTCTATATTTAATCAATTAGCTAAGATCCCTTCATTAAAGAACATAACAATTTAGTGTACGGAAAAAATCCTTTATGCAAGGTGGAAAATTTCCATATTTCATTGATTTATTATCCCAGTCTATTTTTTAAGCTCCTGATTGGCAAGTCATTAATGATAACCCCTAAAGCACACCACAAGAAAGGCGGAAAAATTCCGTAATAAATCGGACTTATGCAACTGAATATTTAACTGTGTAAATAAACAGTATTTTTACAAAGTAATTTTTGTCTAATAAATCTCAAATTCCGCAATAGTAATCCTCTTACTGTAAGTAAACCTAAAAATAAATTTATTGATACAAATAGGCATTTTTTAGCGATTATTACGCCTGATAAATCTAGCTTTCAAGCACTATAATGCACTTTATAGTGCGGTTTGAATGTAAAGCACGTCACAAAGACTAACGCGGGTTACCACAAGCAAAGCGGTGACTGAATAATCAACATTGGCAGGTAATTTTATGGCGACGAATAACCCATTTGGCCCTAAAGGTTGGACTCCCGAGCGTTTGGGGTCTCTTTCGGGAAAAACGTTTCTAATCACTGGCGCAAATAGTGGGGCGGGGTTTCAGGCTACGCGAATCTTGCTATCGAAAGGGGGGAGCGTGGTAATGCTAAATCGTAACCCTAGCAAATCAGAAGCTGCCATCGCCAAGCTACAAACCGAGTTTGGTGATGAAGCTAAAGTCAGTTTTATACCATTAGATTTAGCGGAATTGGCGTCAGTAAGGGGCGCGTCGCAAGAAATACTAGAAAAGGTGCCTAAAATCGATGCGCTTATGTGTAATGGTGCAATTGCTCAAATTTCCACACAACAGCTAACTGTCGATGGGTTTGAAAGTCAGTTAGGGGTAAACCATTACGGTCATTTTTTATTATGTGGTTTGCTCTTTGAAAGAATTGAAGCATCAAAAGGCAGAATTGTAGTGGTGTCTAGTGAAGGCCACAAAATGGGATTAAGAGCCATTCAATTCGATGACATGAATTGGGATAAGAACTACCATCCAAATAAAGTGTACAGCCAAAGTAAGCTAGCTCAAATGATGTTTGCCTATGAACTCCAAGGCAAAATAAAACCGCTGGAAAAAGTGTGAAGGTATACGTTTGTCACCCTGGGGCTTCTAATACTTCCCTTATTAGGGAAAGCGCGAGTTTAATGACCCGAATTTCGTGGGCATTTATGGTTAAGATCGGCCTGGCGCAAACGGCTGAAAAGGGCGCGTACCCAGAGGTAATGTGTGCCACCGAAGAAAACTTAAAAGAGCGTGCTTATTATGGCCCAACGGGGCTAATGAATTTTGGTGGCCCGGTAGGTGAGGGTAAGCTTGAATCATTTGTTGTGCAGAAAGACGCGTTAACTCGGTTGTGGGCGCTTTCTGAGAAAGAAACTGCTATTAACTGGCCGCTTTAATTTAATAAGACAGGCGCTTTATGCTTAGGCTCAAAGATGAAAAAATTAATTTTTGGTGTGGGTATCAGTATGTTAATAACAATGAATTCATCGGCTAACAATAGTAGTCAGTTAAGCAATACTCAACAGGCTGCTCAAAGCTTTGAACAAAACTCCGCTCAAAGCTTAATACAAGATATTGAGGGTAATGTTTATCGCACTGTGAAAATTGGCGATAGAGTCTGGCTGGCTGAGAATTTAAGGTCGACTAAATTTCAGGACGGTACCCCGGTTAATACGGGTTTCGTCCCGGATGATAACGACAAAAATCTATCAAGCTATGGCAGGCTTTATCATTGGAATGATGTTTCCAACTCGCGAAATATTTGTCCTGCGGGATGGCGTGTGGCATCAGATGAAGACTGGAAATCGCTAGAGACAGCTATTGGTATTGTCGAATCAGATCTTGATAAAGAAGGATGGAGAGGCGAGAAAGACGTGGCTATTACACTTAAAGCTGCGCAGCCAAATACTTTGTTTAAGCGTTTTGACCAGTCCCAAGTCAATAAGTATAAATTTTCTGCTACGCCAGCGGGTGTAAAGCTTGGTAATTGGTATATAACCCAAGGCATGTATACTGAGTTTTGGACAAGCAGTAATGCCACTGAAAAAGAGGCTTTTGCAAGAACACTTGCCTATTCGTGGTGGAACTCTCATAAGGGAGAAATTCGCCGAACTAAACTCAAAAAGAGTTATATGTTATCGGTTAGGTGCGTAAAAATGTAGGTTAAATGATGCTCCGAACAATTGTTTTAACGGTTTTATTGCTAGTGCTTTTTCTAACTACGGGTTGTGCTACCTCTGAAGCGAAGCCGCTTAATTACCAAGCAGATGATGAGATTGTTGTGCTAGCCCTCGGGTTGGGTAGAAGTGATTGGGCAATGTGGCGTTTTGCTAAGCGGTTGGAGAACGCGAACTATAAAGTATGTCTATTAGACTACGCTACCATCGGGGTGAGTGTGGCTTCGGTATTAGATGAAACAGCCAGCCAAATAGATGTGTGCCTACAAAATGCCCCCAAAGTACATTTTGTAGGGCACTCGCTTGGTGGTTTAGTCATTAGAGCATACTTGCAAAACCATGAAGAAGCCTTAGAAGCCGTGAACGTGGGAAAGGTAGTACTGGTAGGTACACCAAACAAAGGCAGTGAATTAGCCGATCATTATAATGACAGCTGGTTAATGAACCTAGGTGGGGGAATTAGCCGTGCGTTAGTCACTGGCACTAGAAGCTTGGGCAATAACCTTGATGCGGTAGATTTCACTATTGGCATTATTGCGGGCACCAAGCCGTTAGGCTTAACGAACGACAGGTTCAACGGGCCAAACGATGGCCTGGTATCAGTAGAGTCTACTAAATTGGAAGGCATGACTGATTTTATCACCATCGACGTTGGCCATTCTCAAATGCGATATAGCGAAGAAGTGGCAAAGCAAACTGTTCATTTTTTACAAAAAGGCGCATTTGACCACTAGCGCCATGCTGCTCACCTTTGTTAGGTGAGCGTTTCGTAATTAGTAAATACTTTATAAAGCTGTGTGCCACTTAATACCGATGCAGACGGAAAGTGCAAAATAGGGATTAAATCGCAAGGAGCGTTTAATAAGCGGCTGCCATTATCGTTATCAAGCTCGTCAATATTTAGAATTTTCGCAAGGGGCTCACCAGCCTTAATGCTTTCCCCCGGTTTTGCCAGGTATTCCACCATGCCGCCCCAGTCAGTAAACAGGGTTTTATAGTCTTTTAGCATTACCCCTAACCGAGTCATATCATTAGGCTTAACATCACAATTGTGCAGTGCGCCTTTTGCATTTAGGTAACTGAGTATACTAAGTGCATCCACATCGCCCTCGGTGAAATTAATCACCTCTTGGCTACCCATTTCAAGCGTAAAAGCTTCAACGTTAAACTCAATATTTCGCTGCAGGTTTGCCTCAATACTTTCTTGTAGCGTCCACCATGGGCAAAAAGTAGCTTCATCTAATGCGCCAGCAAAAACATTGGGAATAAAAATACAATGGGGTATGTTAAACAAACTAGCGCTAGGCTTAGCATACTCAGGCACATAAATATGGCGTGTTGAAACAGGGCCGTTATGCAAATCCAGTACAAAATCAGCGTTCACCGCTAATTGCTGTAGTTTTAAGTTTAGCTGCTGTGCTAAGCCCAAACCCCAAGGTGTGGCAAGCTTAGTATCTATCGCGTTTGATAAAAACGCTCTGAAACGCTGCTTTATGCCTTGTACCGACTCTTCTGGGGTAACGGTGTTAGCAAATTGCTCAACACTGTCTTTGTCAAAATGATAGCCTCGGTTCCAATTGGTGCCGTTGACAGGGTCGAAGCGGCCCATGGTGTATTCGCCGGCTTTTATATTAGTGCCCACCGGGTTGCAATTGGGTACCAAGATAACTTCACCACAAATATCCATGTCTTTTAAGCGTTGGATAAGGTGGTATATCACTACGTTACCTTGCACTTCGGCGCCATGTATCGAACTTTGAATGTATACGGTGGGGCCGGGTCTTGCGCCTCGCATTCTGTAAATGGGCACATTCATGTTTCTGCCAGAGGCGTTTTGCGCCACGACAATATGCTGCTTAACAACCTCAGTTGTCATAACTCTCTCTTTTTAATTCGTTGTTATTCATGTCGTTGTTAGTTATTGATGCTCTCGTTAGCGCTAATGCTAGCGCTTATATTAGTGCCAATATAAGTACTTATGCAGGAACTTATAAAACGCCCATGCTAATACTTTTGTTACTCATATGCGCTAACCTTCATCAACATCTTTATTCTGATTACCACAAACATCACACTGCAGTGTGGCGGGTAGCGTCCATTGTTGCCATTCATGCTGCAAACCATCGAAGGTCAACAAGGTATTTACCGGAACTGAACCTACTCCCATTAATACCTGCATGGCAAGCAGTGCTTGGTAGGTCCCTACAATGTTCACGATGGGCGAAAAAATACCTGCTTCGGTACAGCTTAATTCAGGCGCGCTAAATAACCTACGTAAACACGCATAGCATTGGCTTTCGCCGGGTTTAGCTACGAATAATTGACCTTCAAAGCGAATGGCTGCCCCAGAAATTAAAGGAACGCCGTGTTTATAACACAAGCGGTTTATAAGGTCGCGGCTTTGAGTATTATCGGTGCAATCAAGCACAATGTCGTGCTCGCCAAACAGTTTGTGGGTATTGATTTCAGGTTTCTCTAATTCAGTCGCACCTGTCTTAGTAGCCCCTTCCTCTGCGCTGTTTGTCTCAGTGCGTTCTTCTCCCGCGCGGTTTCCAGCAGTAAGTGGCATATTGTCTTGAAGCAAACTCGCTTCAATACTGACAATTTCACAATCGCTATTCATTTGCGATAGTCTGACTTTCGCTGCCATCACTTTTGACTGTCCAACTTGGCTTTCATCGAACAAGGTTTGGCGGGGGAGGTTGGTATGCTCAACAATATCGTTGTCTATCAGCGTAATTTTGCCCACACCACTGCCACATAAGTTCGTGGCCGCCGCATTACCTAAACCGCCTACACCAATTATTAGAATGCGAGACGACGCCAACAATTCCTGACCATCAATATCAACTTGAGGCAGTACAATTTGCCGGTTGTATCGCATTACCTGCTTAGTAGATAGCGGGGTTTTCATTTACGCATTAACCTTAGTGTAAAAATAAGTGAGCAAGTAAGGCACAGTAGCAAAAAGGAAACTGGTTGCCCAAGTAATTGACATCCAAGCTATTGAATACAATCCTTTTACCCTCATAGATAAATTGTATTATTTACGTTGTGCTTTTTAGCTTTACCACTATTTTTAATTCATATTGGTACAAGGCAATGAGTCATGCTCCCAATCCACAACAATTTTCAGGTTGGGCGCAGCATGTTATAAAATCGACTCTTTATAACAGCTCAGCGTCTGACTAAAAAACCGGAGCGCCGCTGGCGCAGTATATGTTGCCGCATACATCAATGTGGTAAGCTGAACGTAACATGATGTATTAATTTAGGCGTACTTTATCAAAGCCTGAATAAATGTCGCATATCAATTTAGGATTTCTTATGTCTGTAGTTAGTCAGCCGCTTAATTTGGCGGTACTTACCATTTCTGACACCCGCACACTTGAAAATGATAAGTCAGGGGATTATTTAACTAACGCATTAAATACTGCGGGGCATAACTTAGGCGACAGAGCCTTAGTAAAAGACGATATCTATCAGCAGCGCGCTATAGTGTCGGCGTGGATAGCAAACCCCGATATTAACGGTATATTAATTACTGGTGGCACGGGCTTCACCCACAGAGACTCTACGCCAGAAGCTATCAGTGTGTTGTTCGATAAACAGGTCGATGGCTTTGGTGAATTGTTTCGCCAGGTAAGCTACCAAGAAATTGGTACTTCTACCATCCAGTCTCGCGCTATTGCTGGTTTTGCCAACAATACTGTCATCTTTTGCTTACCCGGCTCTACAGGCGCTTGTAAAACCGGTTGGGAAAAAATTATTGCTAGCCAGTTAGATGTCGATTTTAAACCCTGTAATTTCGTTAAACACTTGGTGTCGTAATGGCCACATTTAGTCATTTAAATGCAGGCGGCGAAGCTAACATGGTGGATGTTAGCGATAAAGCAGTAACCGTCAGAGAAGCCACTGCCCAAGGGTATTTATATACCAGTCCAGAGGTTATCGACCAAATAAGCAATGCCACTATTGCCAAGGGCGACGTATTTGCCGTTGCGCGTATTGCAGGTATTCAGGGGGCAAAGCGATGCGCCGATCTCATTCCGTTATGCCACCCTCTTGCGCTCTCGAAAGTAGATGTAAACTTTGCCATCGAGCCCGAAAATAACCGCATAAAAACCACCTGTTTTTGTAAACTAAGTGGCAAAACAGGGGTAGAGATGGAAGCCCTTACCGGTGTGAACGTGGCCCTGCTTACCTTGTTTGATATGTGTAAGGCTATCGACCCTGGTATGCGCTTAGAAGGCATTCAGGTACTCGATAAAAAAGGGGGTAAAACGGGTCATTGGCAAAGCATCGATGAGCCGGCTAGCAGCCACACCAACGACAATAAAACATTAGGTGAGTAATTTACCTTCATAGGACTCAACATGAATGTAACCGTGAAAACCTTTGCGCAATTACGTGAAATTACCCAAGAAGGTAGCTTTACATTAACGCTGCCTGAAAGTGCCATCACCATGGGTGACGTTATTACCTTGCTAAAAAGCCGTAGTGACAAATGGTCGCAAGCCCTTGGTGCCTCTGCTGGTAGCGAGAATGGCAGTGTATTAATGGCGCGAAACCAGCAACTGTGCGATATACAAACTCATGTGCAACCAGGTGACGAACTTGCCTTTTTCCCACCAGTAACAGGGGGGTAATCATGTTCGCATTAATTGGCGACGCCGATTTCGATCAACAGTGGTTATACAATCGCTTACGCCAAGAAGCTAGCCAAAAAGCCAAAGGCAATGTAGGCGCTATTGTTACTTTTACCGGCTTGGTACGAGACAACAATGCCGATGGTAATATTTTAGGTATTGAGCTTGAACATTACCCTGGCATGACAGAGCAAGCCCTAACCAACTTAGTGCAAGAAGCCATCACTCGATTTTCGCTCACCTCGGCAGGCGCGGTTCATCGTGTTGGCCGATTATATAACGACGAGCAAATAGTCTGGGTTGGCACTGCCGCACCCCATCGCGCTGCGGCATTTGAAGGCGCTAACTTTTTAATGGATATGCTTAAGCAATCTGTCCCCTTGTGGAAAAAAGAGTTCACCCGAGATAATTCTCGTTGGGTTGAGGTAAAAGCCTCAGACGACAAGGCCGCTTTGGCCTGGTTGAGAGAAAAATAGCAATGGCGGTTGGCGCAAAGATACCGGCGTGTTTAAAAATGATACTCACGTATTTAAGAATTTCCCCCGCGTTTTTAAGCATGCAAGTTGGTAACCCTAAAGGCCGCGCGGGTGCGTTTCTATCCGTTGTTTTTTTTACTCTGTGTCTTGTCTGTAATGCGGCAGTATCAGACACTACTCTCTCTTCATATGAACAGACCTACGCTTATAAAAATGCCATTGCTGATAATAATGCTATTTCCAAAAACAACCATCAGCATGATGAACACCATGAAGTAGTCGCTTCTAAGGAAGATGTCGCCACTTATGACACGGCAGTGCCCATATTGTCTTCGCCATTACAAATTGCTGTAGCCGCAAATTTTGCTAAACCTTTACGCACCATCGCCAATGATTATTTCAAGAAAACCGGGCAAGAAGTCAGTGTTACCGTTTCTTCCAGTGGAACCCTATTTGCGCAGCTTACTCATGGTGCTCAATTTGATGTATTCCTCTCTGCCGATACAGCCAGGCCCAATGCGTTGATAAAGGCAGGGCGTGTTAGCGCTGAAGATGTGCATGTTTACGCTAAAGGTAGGTTGGCCTTTCTGTCTTCTCATACTACCGCTTCAACACCACACTTTACTGCTGGGGCATTGGCTGGGAAAAAGCTGGCTATCGCTAACCCTAAACTTGCTCCTTATGGCAACGCAGCAAAGCAGTATCTTGTTAATACCAATCAGTGGAATGCTGTTTCCCCCCATATTGTGATGGGTAAAAACGTACTTCAAACCTATCAGTTTTTTACTACAGGTAACGCCGATTATGCCTTGGTGGCATACTCCCTCGCCCTAGCTGACAAGCGAATTAATTGGACTGATAAGCGAATAAATGAGGCTGATGAGCAAAATATTTCTGGGCGCAATGCTTATGTCGAAAGCGGGGTCGAAGGCGATGGGGCAATACTCATTCCCGACACCCTACATCAACCAATATTACAAAGCCTTGCAGTTACCGCCGCAGCCGACAGAAAAGCCGCAGCATCTGCATTTGCTCGTTACTTATTGTCATTAGACGTACAGGGAAATTTGCCCAATTGGGGCTATCAACCCGCTGATGATTCATTATCGGTTAGCGTAACTTCCAGTATTAATGAGAACAAGCGAGTAGATAACAGAGTCACTAGGGGTATACCATAAATGCTAGAACATAGCGCCTTTGCTGCGGTAGGGTTAACCCTAAAACTGGCCTTTTTAACCAGCGTGCTGTTAATGGTATTGGTTACTCCTCTGGCGTGGAAGTTGGCAAATTGGCAACATAAATTAAAACCCGTATTCATGTCGGTACTTGCATTACCTTTAGTGCTTCCACCCACCGTGCTCGGCTTTTACCTGTTGGTGGCTTTTTCGCCCCAAAGCCCAGTTGGGGAAGGGTGGCAATGGCTCACAGGCCATCAGCTAGCGTTTAGTTTTGAAGGCTTAGTGATAGGCTCTTTTATTTACTCATTACCCTTTGCGCTGCAGCCCTTGTATAGCGGCTTTACTCAACTCGATAAACGGTATGTTGAAGTGGCGCATTCATTAGGCTTTGGAAAAATAGAGGCGTTTTTCAGCATCATACTTCCTTTGTGCAAAGCGCCGTTGATAGTGGCATTCGGTCTTAGCTTTGCGCATACCATTGGTGAATTTGGTGTGGTGTTAATGATTGGGGGGAATATTCCAGGCGAAACCCAAGTGCTCTCAATTGCATTGTATGAACACGTTGAAGCCTTAGAATATGGCCAAGCACATGCACTTTCGTTGGGGCTACTATTGTTTTCATTTTTACTGCTTACGCTGCTGTATCGCTTTAATGGAAAAGGAGGACAAGGTTGGAGTTCAATGTCTCGTTAGTAAACCGCATTAGTGCGAAAGCCGCATTACCATCTTCCATGCAGGTAGTGGGTATTACTGGGCCATCAGGCGCAGGCAAAAGCAGTTTGCTTCGTGCGCTAGCTGGGTTCGAACAAGAAGCATCAGTAAGTGTTAATTGGTTTGCTGAAGACGCTAAACCTATTGCTAGCGCAACAGTTAACGCGCATTCAGTTACCAAGGCAATAAACGTAAATAGCGCGCCCATCCGCGTGCGGGTAGGTTTGGTATTTCAGCAGCCTATGCTATTTCCTCATGTAAATGTAAAAGGCAATTTAGCACTGGCCGAACGTCATGCTGGCTCAAAGGCGTTAAAAGTTGAGCATGCTATTGCTGGTTGTGAGTGCGAACATTTACTGCATAAATCAATAGACAGCCTTTCAGGTGGTGAAGCGCAGCGGGTGGCATTAGCGCGTGCATTGGTTAATGGGCCAGATGTGCTGATGCTTGATGAGTCGTTAAGCGCATTAGATGCGGCTTTACGCAGCAAAATCCTACGATTTCTAGTCAAAACCTGTGGGCGCCTAAATATAAAATTGATCATGGTGTCTCACGATGTTCAAGACTTGGCTCTATTCTGTGATGGGCTGATATCTGTTGTTGATGGCGAGGTAGAGGCGACGGGTTCAGTAGCTTACGTTATGGCGAAAATCGCTAGCCAAGGAAGCGTAGAAAACCCCTGTGCCATTTTAGAAGGTGAGATAATTAAGAACTCGGATGATTTTCCTCACCCGTTTACGCGTTTGAATGTAAGCGGCAATATATTGTACGCCAAAGCTACCGTGCAATGTGATAGTAAACTGAATACAAATAATAAAGACGAGCAAGGGTTGAGCACTGACCAGCATCAGCAGCGAGGAAAAATAGCCGTTTTTGCCAGCGAGGTGAGTATCGATACCAATACAAAAGTGAATGTGCCCTCTAGCAGTATCTTAAACGCGTTACCGTGCGAAGTAGTGGAAATTTACCACCCTGAAATACCGCAATCTGAAAACCAGCAACTACAAACCGCAATCGTGATGCTAACTCATGGTAATCAAGTGTTGTATGCCAGAGTAAGCACCTTGTCGATTGAAAGGTTGAAACTTGAACCTGGTTTATCCGTGGTGGCTAGGTTCAAACTTCAGTAGGTTTGCAAAGCGTTTTAAAGTGCAGCGTTTACTATTCCTAGGTACTAACTTCCTAGATCTAAGTTCTCTAGATCTAAGTTTTCTAGGTCTAAATTCCCAGCCTTATATTCCCATTGTCTAAATTGCCGCTGAATAGCGAGAGATATGATGATCTTTATTTAGGTAAGCATCGAACCTTGCACATATTGCTCTTATATAAATGCGAGACTTATCGGGCACATTAATATATCGGTCACTAAGCTCAATAATACCGTCGGTCACTAAGGATTTAAGGCTCGTTAATTCAATACAGAAATAGCCATTGAATTTTATGCCATATTTATCTTCAATGTCTTTTTTGTCTAAATACAAATTGCACATTAAAGACATAATCACGTCTCGGCGGATGCGATCGTCTAGGCTTAACGCAATGCCGTTAGCGGTTAGCGGAATGTCGTTGTCCAACCGGTTGTAATAGTCTTTGAGTTGCTTAGGATTCTGGCCATATGCATTGCCAATTGTACTAATGGCAGATACGCCCAAACCAAGTAAATCACTGTTTTTATGCGTGGTGTAGCCTTGAAAATTTCGGTGTAATACATGGTTATGCTTAGCCATGGCTAGGGTATCGCTGGGCTTCGCAAAGTGATCTAAACCAATCATTTCAAAGCCTGTTTTAGAAAAACTTTCTACTGCCATTTGGTGCATTGCCGCTTTTTCATCCGGGGTGGGTAGAGTATCTAGCGGTATTTTGCGTTGGGCGGCAAATCTGTCGGGTAAGTGGGCATAACTAAAAAGAGAGATTCTGTCCGGTGACATGGCTTTTACTGCTACTACCGTGGTGCGAAACTTCTCCATAGTTTGTTTGGGCAAACCATAAATTATGTCTAGATTAACCGAGGTATACCCTATGTTTTTTGCATCAAACACTAAACTGGCAATGTGCGCCGTACTTTGAACCCGATTGATAGACTGCTGAACATCTACATTTATATCTTGTACACCAAAGCTAACGCGGGTGTAACCTAACTCATTTAAATCTTCTAGGTATTCACAGGTCACATTTCTAGGATCTAACTCAATCGAAAACTCTGCTTCGCTTGAAATAAGAAAGTGTTTCTTAATCAAATACATTAAATAAGTATGTTGTATTGCTGAAAGAAAACTGGGAGATCCTCCACCTAAATGAAGCGCGACTACTTTTTTATCTTTATAAAGCGATTTTTTCGCTACCATCTCTTTTTCAATATAGCTAAGGTAATGGTCGGCTTTTTCGTTGTGGCGAGTTACTATTTTATTGCAGCCACAGTAATAGCAAAGCTGTTCGCAGAAAGGGATGTGAATATATAAGCTTATGGTATCGGCGCCGCAGTTTTCAGACGCGCTCTCTAATAACCCGTCGTTCACCGACTCGAATTTAAGCGCAGTAGGGTAAGAAGTGTAACGTGGCGCCTGTTGTGCATATTTTGTAATTGTACTTGTGGCGCGATCAATTGGCGAATTCATAGTTATTTTCTGCTTAGTTTGCTAGTAAAGTAGCGAAAGACACTTATACAGAGGGTCTTTCTTTCGTGGTAAACCCATTTCATCATTGATAATAATGCAAACTAGTAAGGTGTTTATTGATCTCGTTCAAGGTTTTGCTCTTAAACATACTCATTATAGTCACTTTTCCAATTTTACTAGTACAAGGCCTGCTAGTAAGGAAAAAAACGCTCAAATTACCGGAACCTACCGGTAAAAGAGTGGGTTGTTGCCAGTGCGCTAGCAATGTCCCCAACAAGGTGCATCTTAAAGGCGATGCACATAGCGGCGTTCCGGTAAGCTGTCAGAAAATGAAGGCTCCATTGGCGTTGCTTATTGCAGGAGATTCCGCTGCCGCTGGCGTGGGAGTATCTACTCAAGAACAAGCACTGTCTGGCTGGTTAATTAACAGTTTGTCGGAAAACTTTTGCGTTAATTGGGAGTTAAAGGCCAAGACAGGGGTTAACAGTACGGATTTGTTATCCATGTTGCAGCGGGCTAAACCCAACCTTGATCCTACGTATTATGCTAATTCAACGTCCCTATCAACAATCACTTCTACCCATAGTTTCGACACGCCTCTTCAATGCAGATCGTTCGACGTGGCGGTTATTTCAATAGGGGTAAATGATGTAACAGGTTTTACGTCCTGGCGCCGGTGGCGTAGTAATGTCACGCAAATAATCGAAATACTAAAAGCGCGATACCAGTGCAGGTTGGTGGTATTTACCGCACTGCCTCCTATGCACGAATTTCCCGCGCTACCCCAACCGTTACGTTGGGTGTTAGGGCAAAGAGCGAAGTACCTCAATACCGCCTTGCTTAAGCTGGTGAACAAATATCATGGGGTTAACGTACTCACACTAACCTTAAACCCAATAGGTAATGATCAATCAGACAACACGCTCAAATACATGGCTGAAGATGGCTTTCATCCGCAAGTTGCAGGCTATCAATTGTGGTCTAACGCTGTTGTGAAGTTAGTGAACGAAGAACTTGATGAATTGGTCGGTAAAAATAGCAATGTTGGTTGAAGCTGAAAGGTTCACCCCTACAATACATTATTCATTTAGTAGGTGTTTAAAAACCAACAATATTTATGGCTTCGCGCTGGAGGTGCAATGAAAAAAGTAACGATAGATATGGTGTCAGACGTAGTTTGCCCTTGGTGCATTATTGGTTACGAACGTCTACAAAAAGCCATCGCGCAATTAGACGATATAGAAGTAACTATTCAATTTCACCCGTTTGAACTTAACCCGAACATGCCGCAAGAAGGGCAAGATGTTCGTGAACATATAATGGAAAAATACGGGCTTACACCAGCACAAAGTGATCAAAACCGAAAACAACTTATTGATGCAGGTGCATCGGTTGGTTTTAAGTTTGATTACTTCGACGGCATGCGTATGGCGAATACCTTCAATGCACACCAAGTACTGCACTATGCAGGGGAAAACGGTAAGCAAGAAGCGCTAAAATTACGCTTATTTGCCGCCTATTTCAGTGAAAGAAGAAACGTGAATGATATAGACGTGTTAGTCAACGAAGCGGTGTCTGTGGGGCTAAACGAGCAAGAGGTAAGTGAACTTCTTGCCAATCAAACTTATGCAGATGTGGTTCGAGAGCACGAGAACTTATGGTTGCAACGTGGTATTCAAAGCGTACCTACTTTTGTGATTGGTAATAGCGGTGTTGCAGGTGCACAAGACCCAGATACGTTAGCGCAATTTATTGTTCAGGCATCTACTGAGCAATGAGTAATCAGCTAATACACCTTTTAGCCCAGTGGCATCCGCTAAAGGATGCCCACCAGTGGGTGCTGGGGCTTATATATAAGACGGAAGGCTCTTGTTACAGGAAAGCCGGGGCTGTCATGTTGTTCAGCAATGCTGGGCATCAACTAGGTGTGTTAAGTGGTGGCTGCCTTGAATCAGACATTAACAAACAAGCCCAGCGGGTAATGCAAGATGGTAAGCATCGTACAGCAGTTTATGATGATAACGATGAAGAAGACATTGCCTTTAAACTAGGTGTAGGCTGCGGCGGGGTTGTACATTTAGCGCTGTTACCTATAACTAATGATAATCACTATTTACAGTTACATACTGTGTATTCATATTTGGTGAGCGGGCAACCTTGTTTATGGAAGCAAGAAGTTAATGGCGAACTTTCCTCCTCTGTTAGCGTTTGCGACAACCAGCAAGCGAGTAGCAGCGAACAGGCTGACAACACCACTCGTGTGAAGCCTGAAGCTAAAAAAACGGCCGCTTTACTTGATACCCAAAACGGTAAGTGCTTTCTAACAGTACCTTGTGAACCGCCTCCACACCTACTTATCGTTGGCGGTGGATACGATGCCATTTTTGTGGTGAAGATGGCAGTGCAGCAAGGGTGGTCGGTGAGCGTATGGGATCCTAGGCCAGCACAGGCAAGGGTAGAGCACTTCGGTGATGCTAACTTTATTGTCGAGTCGACAGAAGCCGAAGCACTGAATTTGCATGTGGCAGAACACAATATCGATGCAGCGGTGTTGATGTCTCATCACCGACAAATAGACAGTAATGCCTTAGCAATGTTATCTCGGTACCCGCTGAAGTACGTGGCCATGTTAGGACCTATTCACCGTAAAGATGAAATATTCGCGTTAGCTGGGATTAAAGAAAGTGATTTTCAAGGCTTCTTCGCCAGCCCTGCGGGGTTTGATATCGGCGGCGACTTGCCAGAAAGTATCGCGTTGTCGATTATTGCTCAGTGCCATGCAGTACTGGCAAACAAATTACCGACATTAAAGTAGTTATGTGCAATACGCAGTTTATATACACCGCTCCTTAACAGTCTTATACATGGCCTCATAAAAAGCCCTGTGCAAGCCCCATAAAAGCCGCCTTAACTGCGTCCATAACTGCCACGAAGTAGACACGAAGTAGATAAATAGCCCCAAAATAGATGAATAAATGGGGCTTTTTATTTAAGGTTACATCGCTTTTGTTTTAACAAACGCAATAGTTAAAAACGATTTCTTACCGATATACCATAGGAGCGAGGTGCGCCTGGGTAGGCCATCAGTTTTCCTTCTTGCACTGGCACATCAAAACCACTTCTAGCGATATATTCTTCATCCAAAAGGTTTCGAGCCCATACAATAATTTCGGTGTCCCATTCCTCAAGCTGAAGTGAAAGTCGTGCATTAATAATCTCGTATGAACCAGACTGTTTATAGGGGTCGTTGGAATCATCCAAATATACTTCCCCTGTATACTGATAATCTGCGCTTATTGTGGCGTCGTAACTCGCTACTAAAAAATGATGGTTTAGCATAATTGAAAGGCTATTTTGAGGCTCAAAACCCACTCTGTCACCGTCTCGTGCACAATACGGGTCGGTAGGTGACGCTCGGCCCGGATCGTCAATGCCCGTATGCCATGAATAGGCTACCCAACATGTGCCTTGTTTGAAGGTATCAAAATTGGCTAACGTTCGTGAAGCATTGATCTGAAGCTCGGTGTTTGCACTCATTAACCAAGTGGTTTCAAGCTCCAACCCTTTCACATGAATGTCGCCTGCGTTTTGCAAGTTAAATCCCGTACCCGTGAAAGTAGTGGCTTGAAAGTCTTTAATGGTTGAATAATGCGCCGCTACATTTACCCGCACACCATAGTTAGGCCAATCCTGTTTTAATCCTATTTCTGCACTACGCGCTTTTTCGGCTTCAAAAGTGGCATCTAACGACGGTGAAATACGATCGGTATTAGTACCGCCTGCCTTATAGCCTGTGGCCAAACTGGTATACATTAGTTGGTTTTTACCGGCCTGATAGGCAAGCTTTAACGTGCCCGTTAACTGGCTATCATCTATTGCTTCGTTTAGGTCAGGTCGGGGGAGCACTGCGGATGAACCTAAGAAAAAATACCCCCATCCAGCTTGCTGAAAAGGCGCTAGGGCACTTAGTGAAGTTGGACTAATTGCAGTACCTGTACTTAGCGCTACGCCTATTTCATTTAACGCTGTTATCGCGGCACCTATGTTAGGTCTATTGTCGGGTAAGCCATCAATATCTGGGCCTTGTTCAGTGTACCGACCTTCTATCGACTTCTTTTCGTCGGTAAAACGCAGGCCGGTGGTCAACGTAAGCGTATCTGTAAGTAGCCAGTCAGTTTGGGCAAAAAGGGCAATACTGTCTTGTTCTTGATTTGCCGTGTGCTCAAATACGGTATTGCTGGGTGCTGCCACCCCAGAAGGGGCAATTAGCCCGCCTGTGGACGCACTGAGTCCATCAATCGCATTTGCTAAAGGAAGTAATTCAGCCCCTGCAATGCTAAAAAAGCTATCGAAAGCCGACTGTGTCGTGGTGTTAAAGGTTAGATCTAAATTTTGACTAAAGTAATAGGCTCCCACAAGGCCACGAATTTTATCGCTTTTATAATGCAGTCTTAATTCTTGAGAGAAAGACTGTTGTTTTGCGTCGTTAGTGGCAGTTAACAGATCCGCATCTGAAAAATCAGTATCTACAATATCTATGCTGTCAAAGGCGCGATAAGCCGTAATACCTACCAAAGACCATTGCTCATTAAGGGCTACCTCAATTTGCCCCGAAACGCCTTTATCTTCCATTTTTGAAATAGGGGGTTGGGACAACGACGTGGTGAAATCGAAGAAATCGTCATTACTGTAAATGGTGGCGTTAAAGGTGGACTGAGATAACAACGCATCGGTGCCAAATTTACCAGGAATGTCATTTGCCTGAAAATTATTTTGCCAAGTAAGTGCACCGCAACAACGCTCATTTAATTCACCGTAATCGGCGATAATGCGAACGCTCACGCTTTTTGTTGGCGTATAAAGCCACTGAGCCTTTATGGCTGAGCGGTTTTTGTTATTTAAACTTTGCCCAGAAGTGGCATCGGTAATATAGCCATCACCATCGGTTTTAAAGCCTGAAATACGCATGGCTAATATATCATCAACCAACGAGAACGAAGCACCAGCGCTTACCCTTAATAATGAATCATTACCCGCCAATACTTCTACAAATCCGTCAGTATCAGTATGACTTGGCGCCACAGAGGTAAGCGTCATTGCACCTGCTGCAGTATTTTTACCAAATAGGGTGCCTTGGGGGCCGCGCAGTACTTCGATAGCAGCAATATCAACTAAATCGTTGATAAGGGCATTTTGCCGTGAACGATAAACCCCGTCCACATATAAGCCCACAGAAGATTCGAAGCCGAAATTTTGTGATGATGTGCCAATACCGCGGATGGAAAACCCTGAATTAGTCACGCTTTGATTTTGAAACGCACCAAATGCAGGCACATAGTTTTGCAAATCAAAGACGTCTTTCACCACGGTTTCAATTAAATCGTCGCCGGAAAGGGCGGTCACGGCAACAGGGACTTCCTGTAAATTTTGTGACGTTTTTTGTGCCTGAACGGTGATATGCTCTAAGGCGCTATCTTGGCTGTAAGCAAGTGAAGGTGTGCAACTCGCCGCAATACCTAATGAGACACCTAGTGCGACGAGAGTGTGCTTGGGCAGCAATTTTTTCATTTTTTATTTTACCTGACATCTAACCCATTTCAAACGAATAGCGTCGTTTGACTACAGCTAGAACCTTAGCAGTAATTTTACGCTTTGCATCATTGTGCAAAAAATAACGTAACAACTTAGTGTTGCAGTAATTTTAAGCCGCTGCAACGATGGTAGAAATAAACCCAAAACCAACAGCTTCAACGTCATTGGGGCGTGTGCAGTCGCCTTTACTCCCCATAGCCTAACATGATGTATTCCCATTCAAAATATCAATTAAACTTATGGTGCTACTTTTCTTACCATGGTTAACATAATGATAACATCAGAGAGTAGTATGACTGACATCTATCTAGTACGCCACGGACAAGCATCTTTTGGCGCAGCAAACTACGACAAGCTCAGCGATTTAGGCGCGCAGCAGTCACAGTGGCTCGGGCACTATTTCAAGCAGCGTGATATTACTTTCGATAGCGTTTTTATGGGTGACATGGTGCGCCACAGAGAAACCGCCGAAGGTATTGCCAAAGGAATAGGTTCTTTACCTGAAGCGAACATCAACAGCGAACTGAACGAATTTAATTTTCAGGCTGTGGCAACAGCGTTTTTAACCCGATATCCAGATCAAAAAGTGCCAGAAGGTGCGTCTCGGGCAGAATATTACCGGTTGCTTAAAAAAGCCATGCTGGCATGGGCAGCTGATGAACTCGTCCATAACTTATTGGATGAGAGTTGGGCAGGCTTCGAAGATAGGGTTGCTACTATGCTGGGCGCGCTTCAAACCACAGAAGCTAAGCGAGTCTTAGTAGTGAGTTCAGGTGGTGCAATTGCCATGATGTTAAAACACATACTCGGATACGACGCTTCAACGGTTATTAACATGAACTTGCAGATCAGAAATGCGAGTTTTTCTCAGTGCTTCGCGAATACTCGTGGCGTGCATTTGAACAATTTCAACAGCGTACCACATTTAGATGTTGTGGATAGATTGCACGCTGTGACATACAGCTAACCAGCGCTATTAGCGGATAAGGACAGTTATGAACTTTGAATATAATGAAAGAACACAAACGCTTTTAAAGCAATTAAGAGCCTTCATGCAAGAAGAAGTGTATCCAATTGAAAAGGAATATGTTCACGCGGTAGAAAATGGTGAAAATCGTTGGCAAACCCCCGATATGATGCAAACCCTCAAGCAACGCGCTAAAGACGCGGGCCTGTGGAACCTTTTCCTACCTGAGGAATACAAGCCTTATGGCGCTGGATTATCAAATGCTGAATATGCCCCTTTGTGTGAAGAGATGGGACGGGTGCTGTTTAGCTCAGAAATTTTCAATTGCAGCGCGCCTGATACAGGCAACATGGAAGTATTGGCGAAATACGGAAATGAAGAGCAGAAAAAGCAATGGTTAGAGCCACTGCTTAATGGCGAAATTCGTTCTGCCTTTGCCATGACCGAGCCAGCAGTTGCTTCAAGTGATGCGACTAACATTGAAACCTCAATTACCCGAGATGGCGATGAATACGTCATCAACGGGCGCAAATGGTACACCAGTGGTGCTATGAACGAAAATTGCAAAATCATGGTGGTCATGGGTAAAACCGATTTTGAAGCTGCTCGTCATCAGCAACAGTCACAAATTTTAGTGCCAATGGATACGAAAGGGGTCACCATTGTGCGCCCAATGGCCGCAATGGGTTATTTTGATGAACCTGTAGGGCATGCTGAAGTTTTGTTCGATAACGTACGTGTTCCAGTAAGTAACTTATTACTCGGTGAAGGTCGCGGTTTTGAAATAGCGCAAGGTCGCTTAGGCCCTGGCCGTATTCATCATTGCATGCGTTTAATTGGCTGTGCCCAGCGCGCCTTAGATTTAGCCTGCGAGCGAGTAGAACAGCGAGTAGCGTTTGGTAAGCCACTTAGCAAACAGCAGTCTGTGCGAGAAAGTATTGCACAAATGCATTGTGATATTGAGCAAGCGCGCTTACTAACGCTGAAGGCTGCCGACAAGATGGACAGATACGGCAATAAGGTCTCTCGAGATATTATTGCTGCTATTAAAATTGTTGCACCCAAAATGGCCTGTAAGGTTATTGACGAAGCTATTCAAATGCATGGCGCTGCCGGTACAAGTCAAGACTACGCCTTGTCAGCCATGTACGCGTATGCCAGAACCATTCGTCTAGCCGATGGACCAGACCAAGTGCACATGATGCAACTAGGTCGCAATCTGATTGCCGAAAAGAACGCTTAAGGAGTATCTGTGGCTACGCACACGCTAGATATAGACACGTTAAATCGCTACTTAAATAAGGCGTGCCCAGAAATAGGCACGGTATTGTCGGCAGAGAAATTCTCAGGTGGGCAATCTAACCCTACGTTTAAACTAAATGCTGATTCTGGCGTTTACGTGCTGCGTCGCCAACCGCCGGGGAAACTGCTTAAGTCTGCCCATGCGGTTGACCGCGAGTATCGCGTTATCAATGCGCTAAGTAATACAGAAGTACCTGTGCCTAAGGTTTATCACTTGTGTGAAGATGCCGACATCATTGGCAGTATGTTTTACATTATGGCCTACGTTGAAGGCACCATTTATTGGAACAGCGCTTTACCGGAAGTAGAGAGCCCGAAAACTCGGGGCGCTATGTACGATGAAATGAACCGCGTGCTGGCAGTGATGCACAGTGTTGATATTGAAGCCGCTGGGTTAACAAGTTACGGCAAGCCAGGAAGTTACTTTTCTCGCCAGTTAAGCCGGTGGACTCAGCAATACCGTGCTTCTGAGCTTGAGCATGTAGAAGACATTGAGCAGCTTATTACTTATTTAGAAGAAAACTTGCCTGAAGATGATGGGCAAATAGCCTTGGTTCATGGCGATTTTAGGTTAGATAATATGATGTTTGATATGTCTAACCTTGATGCACCTAAAGTCATTGCGGTGCTTGATTGGGAGCTGTCTACCTTAGGGCACCCGTATGCCGATTTAGCCTATCAATGCATGCAGCTGCGTTTACCGAGTGACATTGCCCACGCTTCCGGTTTGGGTGGATTAGACCGAGACGCGTTAGGAATTCCTAGTGAAGAAGAATATGTAGATGCATATTGCAAGCGACGGGGTATCGACAAAATAGACAACTGGACGTTTTACCTCGCGTTTAGTTTTTTCCGTTTAGCAGCCATCCTGCAAGGGGTAGTAAAGCGTGCACATGATGGAAACGCATCAAGCGACAAGGCAATGCAGTTAGGTGCTATGGTGCGCCCTCTGGCACAAATTGCGAATAAAACGATTCATCAAAACAGCTAAACCACCGCGCTCATTAATAAGCAAGCGGTAGGCAAAGAAACGAATTATTAGGAGTGGCTATGAAAGCGATTGTATGTGAAGCATTCGGACCAATAGACGATTTAAAATGCAAAGAAATTGATGACCCAATAGTTAAGCCAGGTCACGTAGTCGTTAACGTAGAAGCGGCTGGTGTAAATTTCCCTGATGGGCTACTTGTACAAGGTTTATATCAAATGAAACCGCCATGCCCCTTTGTGCCAGGAAATGAAGTGGCTGGTGTGGTAGCCGAAGTGGGTGAAGGCGTAAAGCATATTAGTGTAGGCCAGCGCGTTATTGCATTATCTAATCTTGGTGGCTTTGCCGAAAAAGTACTGGTACCTGCTACGCATGTTATGCCACTACCGGATCCTATCGATGTGAAAGAAGGAGCAGCATTAGTGACTGCCCATGCTACTGCCCATCATGCACTAAAACAGCGTGCTAAAATTCAACCGGGTGAAACGCTTGTAGTGACGGGGGCGGCTGGTGGTACTGGCTTAGCGGCAGTGCAAATTGGTAAAGAAATGGGGGCAAGGGTTATAGCCGTTTGTTCTACCGAAGAAAAGCTTGCATTAGCCAAAGAGCATGGCGCAGATATACTTATTAATTACAAAGAAAAGAACTTAAAAGATGCTATTAAAGAAGCCACCGACGGCAAAGGCGCCGATGTGGTTTACGAATGCGTTGGTGGCGACACATTCCACGCTTGTAGCCGCAGTATGGCGTGGGAAGGGCGATTGCTTGTAGTTGGCTTTGCAGGCGGTGAAATTCCTCAATTCCCTGTGAACTTATCGTTAGTAAAAGGCTACTCGGTAGTAGGCGTATTTTGGGGTTCGTTTACGCAGCACGATCCAAAAGGGTTTGCTGCTAACATGCAAGAGCTTTTAACCTGGTATGTGCAAGGTAAAGTGAAAGTAGTGGTAGATGAGGCCTTACCTATGGAGCGTGCCACTGAAGCCATGGCTAAAGTGATGAACCGTGAAGTAAAAGGTAAAATGGTTATTACGCCGTAGCTTTTAAAAGAGCATCTTAAAATAAGCTCTTAAATTAACCTCTTCAGAGAACAGCCCAAAAGGCACAATAGTTAAAGCGTAAAAGCATGGCTAACCAAAGGGGATTATTCCACTAGGTGCCATGCTTTTTTATTGCCTAAGTTTTTCTAAGCTCAGTAATATGTAATAGTTCGCCGCTTGGCCCCCATAGATAAAATACCTTCCCCCACGTTTCTATAGAAACATCCGAAATTTTAAGCTTATCGGTAGCTTTTTTACATAATGAATGTGCTGTTTCAATATCCAGTACACAAACCTGCAGCATAAAGTTTTTCGCCAAATCTTCACGGTAGAAGTTTTGTAAAAAAAATTGGCAATCGCCATTTTCAAATAAGGTTAACGCATCGGAAACAAATTCACCTTTAAAGCCAATTTGGGAGTAAAACCGTTTCGATACTTCGTAATCTTTACTGGGAATGAATACTTTAATGTGGTCAACGTCCATGCCTATCTCCAACCAATGTCTAACGGACTTTTAGCAGTATTGTGGCATACTTACGACATAGAGTATAAGCGGGTTAGTGCAGACAAGTTAACGACGTTTATTTGGCAACGCATTGAGTGGTTGGCTATAAAAGGTACATGTTAATAGGCTTGAATAAGCTGATGTAGAAATAGGTAGCTAGAGCTAGAAACCGGGCGGCTAATACTTACTGACATGTTAGCATTTACCGGCAATGACTGGTATTAACAGGTAATTACTCGGCTACAACAATACCCTGTGGTAACGCAGTATGTAGCAGGCGCGTAGCGTTAGAAGCAGAAGGCTTTTGTGTTGAAACAGAAATCAAACGTTTAAGCACAAAAGAAGAAGACTGGCTTCGTACTTTTTTTACCATTACTGGCGAATTTTGAGCAGAGTTTACATGTTGAAAGCCAGATGTTTGCACTGACGAAGACGTTGCGTATTGCGTTGACAGTTCGTTAGCGAAACCGTTCGAAGATAGGCCCAAACCAACAACAACGCTGCTTACAGTAATGAAGTGTCTTAGTGTCATTTTCATAAGTGCTCTCAGTGTATAGTCTCTAAACGTATACTGTGGTTGGGTAAAAAGTCAGAAGCGACTAACAAGTCGCTTCGTCCGAAGGTTTTGTTTGTTCCCCTTCATTACAACTAAAGTCGCACTAAAACAAAACATCACCATTTATACTAAGGTATGAAATCTAATACTTTTGGATGCCCGTCCAAACCATCAACAGGCATCAACCAAGGTTCTACCAAGCAGTTACGCCGCCATCTACCGCGACAGTTTGTCCATTCATGTAGCTGTTACCGGGTGATAACATGAGGATCATGGCATTCACAATTTCTTGAGGCTCGCCTAAGCGTTTCATTGGGCTTCCCATGCCAAGCTGAGTTTGTGCCTCTTTAGTGTTGTAACCATCCACGTTTAATATATTGGTAGGGCTGTAAAAAGGGCACACCGCATTTACGCGTACATTCTTGCGACCGTATTCAACAGCGGCAGTTCGGGTCACGCCGGCAACTGCATGTTTGGCGGCGGCATACGCGCCACCTTTTGGGGCGCCACCCAAGCCGGCTAGGGAACTAACGTTTAATATATGTCCTTGCTTCTGCGATAACATTTGTGGAAGTTGGTACTTCATGCCAAACATCACGCCTTTTACGTTTACAGCAAACTGAAGGTCTATTATCTCTTCGGTCATTTCATGCATGGGGGCAGGTACATGAGCGATACCCGCATTGTTGATGGCGATATCTAGGCGACCAAACTTCTCTTTTGCCAACGCCACCAAAGCTTTGTTTAATTCTTCACTGGCAATATCGCCTGCTTTCGTTACTACATCGGTATAGCTTGCAACGTCAGCGCGACATGACGCTAAGTTTTCTTCGTTAATATCCGATAGCACCAGCTTGGCACCTCGGCTTCCTAAGCCTTCTGCTAATAAGCGGCCAAAACCGCTGCCCGCGCCGGTGATCAATATCACTTTGTCGCTAAAATCTAACAATGTATCCATGGTGGTTCCTTAAGCTTGTCCAGTTGCATTAATAAAAGTGATAAGAAGATCGGCCAATTCAGGGCCTTTATCTTCTTGTACGAAATGTCCGCCTTTCACTACCGTGGTGTGCTGCACGCCACGACAGCCAGGTATCAACGACTGCATTAGCTTGTCACCTCCAGCGGTTACTGGGTCGCTGTCACTGAATGCGGTCATAAATGGCGTATTAAATTGTTTTAACCTTTCCCAGGCATCTCGGTTTGCTTGGGTTTGTGGATCATCAGGTGTGGCGGGCACTAATAACGGAAACTGTCGGGCCCCTTCTTTATATTCTTCAAGGGGGAAGGGGGCGTCGTATGCATCTAATACTTCCTGAGAAAGCGTAGTTACCGTTCCGCCTTTAATCACACCAGAAACTGGAAATACAGGGACATCTTGCGAGAAGCGTCGCCAGTTCAAGAATGCCTCAGAGGGCTTGTGCTCACCGGTAGGTAAAAAGGTATTAGATGCCATGACGCCAGCAAAGCGGTCGGGCATGTCGGCTACCAGCCTTAAGCCTAGCAATCCCCCCCAGTCTTGGCAGAAAAGCGTTACCTTTCCTTCAACGGTTTGATTAAACCAGTCTTTAAGCCAGATAAGGTGGCGGGCATAGGTGTAATCTTCTCGTCTGGTGGGCTTGTCTGAACGGCCAAAGCCGATGAGATCAGGTACAAGCACATTAAAACCTGCATCAGCTAATATCGGAATCATGGTGCGATAAAGGTAGCCCCAAGAAGGCTCGCCATGTAGAAGAAGAATAGTGTGGCCATCTTCAGGACCGCACTGATAGTAAGCCATGGCTATTTCGCCACTTACCGTATCGGTAACGTTTACATACCTCGGCTTATAGGGAAAATCTGTAATAGAAGAGAATGCACTTTCAGGGGTTTTTAAGACTTGCATACTTGCCCACCTCAAATGTAAATAACATGTAACTAATTATTGTGTTAGTTAACAAAAACACTAGTGAGGTAATCTGTCAAATCTTCCTTATGCCCTATTTAATATGCGCTCAAGGGGAGTTGGGCACAAATAAAGGGGTTGCTGTCCATATTAAATATTGTGATGAATGTCTATAACACCAATAAACTTGGATGATTGACAACACTGCAATAACATCCAGTTAACGTGAATAACAGGATACCGTTATGACAGAGATGGAAAACAAGGCAGTGGACTACACAGTCCAACAGGGCGTAGCAACTATTACCATGCAAAGTGCGCCAGTAAACGCGCTTTCTCGCGCAGTACGAGTTGGGCTGATAGATGGCATCGAAAGCGCATTAAGCGACGACAGCGTTAGTGCTATTGTAATCACTTCTTCACTCGCTTTATTTTCAGGCGGCGCTGATATTAGTGAATTCTCCGGAGGCGATTTATCGCCAAACCTTCCTGAAGTACTCGATAAAATTGAAAATGCGACTAAACCAGTAGTGGCTGTTTTGCCAGGGCCTGCGTTTGGTGGCGGATTAGAAGTCGCGCTAGCGTGTCATCACAGAATTACCTTTGCTGGAAACCAAGTGGGCCTTCCAGAAGTTAACTTAGGTATATTGCCAGGCGCGGGTGGAACGCAGCGTTTACCGCGTTTAGCCGATCCTGCTACCGCGCTAACTATGATTGTTACGGGTAAGCCTACTTCGGTAGTAAAGCTTCCAGGTGTATTCGACAAAATTTCCGACAAGCCTGAGCATTTGCTGGAAGACACGAAACAATACTTAGCGTCACTTAATGCTGAAAATGGTATTAAACGTACCAGTGACATTACCCTGACTATGTCTGAAGAAGTGCAGGGTGTATTTGACGCTGTTACCGCACAAACGAAAAAAGCAGCCCGTGGCTTTTTTGCCCCCTTAAAATGCATTGAAGCGGTAAAAGGCGCATATACATTAGCCTTTGAAGATGGCCTTAAGCACGAAGGTAAATTGTTCATGGAATGCATGAACACCCCACAAGCCCGTGCACAACAGCATTTCTTCTTTGCCGAGCGAGCAGCGGGTCACGTGAGTGATTTCGACAAGAGCACGCCAGAGCGCAGTATTGAAAAAGTCGCGGTTATTGGTGCTGGCACCATGGGTGGCGGTATCGCCATGAACTTTGCGAACGCGGGTATTCCAGTCACTATGCTAGAGCTTAAGCAAGAAGCGCTAGATAAAGGCTTGGCGCTTATTCGTAAAAATTATGAAAACTCAGCCAAAAAAGGCAAGTTAACCCAAGAGCAAGTGGAAACACGTATGGCGCTGTTAAGCGGCACCACAACGTATGACGACCTAGCTGATGTAGATCTTGTTATTGAAGCTGTATTTGAAAAAATGGAAGTGAAGAAAACCGTTTTCACTACCTTAGATAAAGTCTGTAAGCCAGGGGCTATTTTAGCGTCTAACACGTCTACCCTTGATGTGAATGAAATTGCCGCGTGTACCTCACGTCCACAAGATGTTATCGGTCTTCACTTCTTCTCGCCAGCTAACGTTATGAAGTTGCTTGAAGTGGTTAAAGCTGAAGATACGTCGGCTGACGTTATCAAAACCTGTATGAAATTAGCCAAGCGCATTAAGAAGGTAGCGGTATTGGTTGGCGTATGTTTCGGTTTTGTTGGCAACCGCATGATTGAACCTTATGGCCGTGAAGCTAACCGTTTATTGCTTGAAGGCGCAAGCCCTGAGCAAGTCGATCGCGTGCTTACACAATTCGGTATGCCTATGGGGCCATTCACTATGGGTGACATGGCAGGATTAGACATTGGTTACTACGTACGCCAGTCTCGCCAAGCCTTTATTTCACATGACCCTACATACGGTGCTGTGGCAGACCGTTTAGTTGAGAAAGATCGTAACGGTCTTAAAACGGGCAGGGGTGCTTATCTTTATGAAGCTGGCAGCCGTGTTCCCATTCCAGACCCTGAAGTACTAGAAATTGCTAAACAAGAAGCTGCTCGCCTAGGGGTTACGCAGCGCGATGACATAAGCGATGAAGAAATTTTGGTGCGTTGTCTATACACCCTAATTAATGAAGGCGCATGTATTCTTGAAGAAGGCATAGCGGCTAAGTCTAGCGATATCGATGTTATCTATGTCTATGGCTATGGCTTCCCAGTTTATCGTGGCGGTCCTATGCAGTATGCCGATGAAGTTGGCCTTGGGGAAATCGTCGATAAGCTATCTACCTACGCTGAAAGACTGGGTGACTACGGAAAAATGTGGTTACAACCAAGCGACCTATTAATCAAGCTAGCGCAAGAGCGCAGTAGCTTCGCAAAATTTAAAAACTAAGGAGTACGCTATGCGCGATGCAGTAATAGTAAGTACCGCAAGAACGCCTATTGGCCGTGCCTACAAAGGCGCACTTAATAATTTACCTGCCCCTACATTAGGTGGTCATGCTATTCGTAACGCCGTACAACGTGCCGGTGTCGATCCTGCCAGTATCGACGATGTGATCATGGGCGCTGCCCTAACGCAAGGCAGCGGCGGCATGAACATCGGTCGTCTAGCTGCATTGGCAGGCGATTTGCCCGTTACTGTTGCAGGTATGACGTTAGACAGACAATGTAGCTCTGGTATGTATGCCATTGCTAATGCCGCAAACAGTATTCGCACTGGCGACACCAATATTATGGTAGCTGGTGGATTAGATTCTATTTCTTTGGTTCAAACCAAAGCCATGAACATGTCTCGCGCGGTAGACCCACAATTAGTGGCAAAGCATAAGAGCATTTATATGCCTATGCTGCAAACTGCTGAGGTTGTGGCACAGCGTTACGGTATTAGTCGCGATGTACAAGATGAATACGCTTATCAAAGCCAAATGCGCACAGCGGCTGGTCAAGAAGCGGGTAAGTTTGACGACGAAATTGTGCCAATTACGGCCACTAAAGCCATTTTCAATAAAGAAACTGGCGAGACAAGCGAGCAGGAAGTCACGTTGTCGAAAGACGAAGGTAACCGCCCTGAAACCCAGCTTGAAGGTTTGCGTTCATTGAACCCTGTGATTGAAGGCGGGTGTATTACTGCGGGTAATGCGAGTCAACTGTCTGATGGTGCAAGTGCTACTGTCATTATGGATGAGCATTCTGCCGCTAAAGGCCAAGCGCAACCATTAGGTATTTACCGTGGTATTGCGGTAGCAGGTTGTGAGCCAGATGAAATGGGTATCGGCCCAGTGTTTGCCATTCCTAAGCTATTAAAGCAACACGGTTTAACCATGGACGATATTGGTTTGTGGGAATTGAATGAAGCCTTCGCAGTGCAAGTGCTTTATTGCCGCGATAAGCTGGGTATTCCTGATGAATTATTAAACGTAAACGGTGGTGCTATTTCAATTGGTCATCCTTACGGAATGAGTGGCGCACGTATGGTGGGTCATGCATTAATCGAGGGCAAACGACGTGGTGCGAAATACGTTGTTTGTACTATGTGTATTGGCGGCGGTATGGGTGCTGCTGGTTTATTTGAAGTTATATAGGTATTTGGTATGGAAGGTTATAAAGCTCCACAACGCGACGCCATGTTTGTTACACATGAGCTATTAAACTATCAAGAACATTATCAAAAGCTTGGCTTTGATGAAGCATCAGAAGATTTAGTATCGGCTATCTTCTCTGAAGCGGCTAAGTTTTCTGAAAACAGCCTTGCACCTATCAATATGTCGGGTGATGAAGAAGGATGTAAGTGGGTCGACGGTGAAGTCACTACGCCTGCTGGCTTTAAAGAAGCTTATCAGCAATATGTTGAAGGCGGCTGGCCAAGTATGTCGCATCCTGAAGAGTTTGGTGGTCAAGCATTACCTTATTCACTTTCTTCTATTATTGCTGAATGGTTCTCGGGTGCTAACCACTCATGGGCTATGTACCCTGGCTTAAGCCAAGGGTGTATGGAAACCATAAAAGCGCACGGAACTGAAACACTTCAAAACCAATATTTACCGAAGCTTATTAGCGGTGAATGGACAGGTACCATGTGCTTAACAGAAGCGCATTGTGGCTCAGATCTGGGCATGCTTAAATGCCGCGCAGAACCACAAGACGATGGCAGCTACAGCTTAACGGGTACGAAGATTTTCATTTCAGCCGGTGAGCACGATATGTCTGAAAATATCGTTCACATTGTACTTGCTCGTTTGCCTGGCGCGCCAGAAGGCACAAAAGGTATTTCGTTATTTGTAGTACCTAAGTTCAACGTGTCTGATGAAGGCGAAAAGCTAGATCGCAACGGCGTTGCGTGTGGCAGTATTGAACACAAGATGGGCATTAAAGCCAGTGCAACCTGTGTGATCAACTTCGACGGTGCGAAAGGCTTCTTGATTGGCCAACCTAATCGCGGCCTTAACTGCATGTTCACCTTTATGAACACTGCGCGAATCGGTACTGGTCTTGAAGGCTTAGCTGCTTCTGAAGCGTCTTTCCAAGGTGCATTACGTTACGCTAAAGATCGTATTCAATTTCGTTCTTTAACGGGTCGTAAGAACCAAGATGGCCCTGCAGATCCCATTATTGTACATCCTGATGTTCGTCGTATGTTACTTACGCAAAAAGCGTTTGCAGAAGGTAACCGTGCATTAGCTGCTTACTGCATGCAGTTGGTTGATGTGACCCTTTACGGTGATGATGCACAAGAGAAGACACTGGCAGATACTAAGCTTGCGTTCTTAACACCGATTGTTAAAGCCTTCTTGACAGAAACAGCGCAAGAAAGCACTAGCTACGGTATGCAGGTGTACGGTGGGCATGGTTTCATCAAAGAATGGGGCATGGAGCAGTTAGCACGTGATACGCGAATTTGTACTATGTACGAAGGGACTACAGGTATTCAAGCCATCGATTTATTAGGCCGTAAAGTGATGGGCTCTAATGGCGAATTGCTCAATGTATTTGTGCAAGAAGTGCGTGAATATTGCGAATCGCTTCGCGGTAAAGCGCAGTTCAGTGCATGGACTAATGCATTAACGTCTCATTTAGATGAGTGGCAGCAACTTACCATGAATATTGGTAAAGCAGCAGCGTCTAATCCTGATGAGATTGGTGCCGCGTCGGTGGATTACCTTATGTACTCAGGCTATGTGACAGTCGCTTATTTCTGGTTGAAAATGGCCGTTAAAGCACAAGAGCAACTTGATGCAGGTAGTACTGAGACCGAGTTCTATAAGAGTAAAATCTTAACTACTGGTTTCTATTTCGATCGCTTACTAACGCGTACCCGTTCACTTGTATCAGCAATGCATTCAGGTGCAGACAACCTTATGTCTATGCCAGAAAGCATGTTTGCTATCGAGTAAACACGATATGTAATGAAATGCCGAGCACCTGCTCGGCATTTTTATCTTTACCGTTTTGCGAAAGGCTAGGTATGCCACTAAACGCAGTAACATCTCACACCATTTCTATTCAAGATCACCGTATATATTATCTAGAAAGAAAAGGGCAAACCTCAAATAGCCCGTTACTTATCTTATTTCATGGATTCCCTGAAAATGCCCATACATGGGAAGCGCTCATCAATGCTTTGCCACCTGATTATCATATTATTGCGCCTGATTTACCGGGCTACCATCAATCAGATCCATTGACAGATAGGAGCGATTACCAAGTTCCTTCCTTGGTTGCTCGTATGAAGGAATTTGTTGAAACAGTTAGCGAAGGTCGAAAAGCGATACTAGTGGGTCACGATTGGGGTGGGGCGATAGCTTGGCCGCTAGCAGCTTTTCAACCTAATTTGTTTACTAAGCTGGTTATTTTAAATGCCGCGCACCCAAGCACTTTCACCCAAGCGCTTAAAACCAGTCGCGCTCAGCGCAAGAAAAGTGAATACATAAAATCGCTAGTGGCAGACGATGCAGAGGCAGTTTTAAAGCAGACCGATTTTGCGTTGCTTAAGGGGATGCTCGGCTCTGCTCTGTTTGACGGAGACATGCCCAAAAACGCGATGTCCAAAAGCGCCATGCCCAAAAATAAAGATCATAAAGCTAGCCCAGATAGCTACGGGCAAAGACTACTTCGTAGTTGGCGCAATACTCCAACATTGTCAGCCATGCTGAACTATTACCGAGAAATGCCACAAATGGCACCCGATGAGCACGCACCTGAAACAGAATTGTCACGCTTACGCGTACCGGTTCTACGCGTCACTTTACCTACATTGGTATTATGGGGGCGTTTAGATGATGCGTTTGATGAAGGTATCTTGAATGGTTTAACAGTGTACGTTCCCGACCTACGAATTGTGTATCACGATACGGCAACACATTGGGTTCACAGAGAGCAAGCGAATTGGGCGGCAAAAGAAATAACTGATTTTGCAACGTAGGATTATTTAAGAAAGTGTGAGAAAAGCGATATGGGAAAAGGGGCGCGGCCCCTCTCGGGGCCACAAGCACGGCATCCTGCCGTTACCATGTTGAACTGCTGTATCTTTACATGGTGCGAAGTATCTTAAAACTAGATACGTTCGTTAAGCTCGCTAGAGATAGGGCTTGATTGAAGACCTTGCTCAGCAATCCACGCTTGAAGTGTTTTACCGTCTGCTTCTGGGTTTTGTAGTTCACGACTTGGCATTTTCTTAACCAAAAGTGTACCTACATCTACCGCGTTGTTTACGATAGCAGTACGGATTAGGCTGTTGCCGTTACACGAAATACCTGAGTAGTAATCATGTAATTTTAATTTGAAATCTGATTGTACACGACGCATCTTTTTACGTAATTCGCCTTTATCGTCTGCTTGAACGATAGTACAGATGTTGGCTAGCGCTTCGTTTACATCGGCTTGTGCTGCGTTAGAGAAAGCTAGAGTAGATGCTGCGATAACTAAAGAAGTTTTAACAATTTTCAACATGGTTAATTTCCTTTCGTATTTAATGTTTAATTTAAAGTTTGTCTGTTCGGTTCGGGAATAATTAAAAACCAAATGGGCAGGTCAGAAAACATGGAAGCAAATAACAGGGTATCCCAAAGTATACCTTATACCAAAGTTGTGGGATGGGAGTTGGGTTCTAGCCCTTTATTTACAAGGTGCCAACCTAAAGTATAAGAAAAAATTGAAACGGCAAACCTACGTCAACTTATCGGTGAAAAAAGCGAAAAATAAATTTGAAAAGGTAAATGGACATGGATTTTGCTCACCTATCCAGCTCAGAATCGCTAATTTTTTACGCTTTGTTTGAATATCGTTAGATAAAAGCAGCGTTTTAGGGAAATCTGTTTTTATTAAGAAGAGTGGGCGTGGTGGAGCGATTAAATAGCATTATTGATTAGCACAATCAATTGGTAGTGTTGAACTGCAGCATTTAATTACATTATTAATAGGCGTAGATAAATAACCAATACGATTACCCATCTACGCTCTAAGAAAAAAACTCACTAAAAAATACGGCCTACGAAAAAAGCCTGTTAGCTATTGAGTAAGGCTTGGGCAGTGGTTTCATTGGTAATGAGTGAATTGATAAGTTTAGATCGCAACGCGCCTAAAATAGCGTCTTTCTTATTCATACCTGCCGCAATACCCACAACTGGCTTATCAGACGCTAGGGTTAATTTGCTACTGGTTACTCTTCGATTTACTTCGCAATCCACAATAGCGCCTTCACGATTGTAAACCCATCCGATGACCTCTCCAGTGGCCCCCATAGACGACAAGCTTTGCGTTTCGTTATCGTTAATGAAGCCATCAACATGCAGTGGCGATGTGTTGCCTAAATTACCAATGCCTACAAAAGTAATGTCTGCTTGTCGAGCCAGTTTGTGAATTCGCGCAATGTGAGCTTGTTGATGCAGTTGCTCGCGTTCAATTTCAGAACCCGCAATAACAGGCAGTGGCATGGGGTAATGTTGGGCCTTTACTCTATCGGCAATGTGTACTGCAACATCATAGCGGGTGGCTTCACCATTGTTGGCAATATTCCCTACCAAAGACACAATTTTGTGCTGCGGGCAGTTCATTAATGCTAGTTCGTCAGCACACGCGCGTAAAACGCGGCCAGTACCAAATGCAATTGTTTGTGGTGAGTCAGATTTAAGCGAGCGCTCTATGGCACTGGCTCCTGCTTGCCCCAAGCCTAAGGTAGAGTTTTCGTCGCCAACCACAGAGGGCACGACTTCACAAAATTGCAAACCGAAGCGCTGTTGAATAGTTTCAGCTAACTCCATGCAACGGGCAATAGGGTGCTCGAGTCGCACCTTCACGAGCCCTTCAGACATGGCCAGCGCCACTAAGCGCTGGGCACTTTGTCGAGAAGTATTTAAACGTTTCGCAATTTCGTCTTGTGTCTTACCGCCTACATAATAAAGCCAGCCAGCACGAGCGGCTTCGTCGAGACGTTGATTTTCTAGTTGTTGTTTTTTACTCATTTATTCTTGTTCCATCAATCAGATACCAACTTAGGGTAGGCTTGTATAAAGTTATCCCAATGGGAAATGGTTGTCGTGTGGTTTGTTGGCATATCCTTTAAATGACTCCCCCCCGTGTAATGAATAACCTGCATGTTTGCGGCAATACCAGCCTCAATGCCCGCAGGGGAGTCTTCAATAACAATACATTGTTTAGGCGCAACACCCATTTTTTCAGCCGCGTATAAAAAAAGATCGGGGGCTGGCTTCCCATTTTTTACTAAAGAGCGTGTAAATATATTGCCAGTGAAATACTGGCTTAAACCAGTACAAGATAAGGCGTACTCTGTGCGCTCGGGCGAACTGCTAGTAGCAAGACAATAGGGAACCGTTAGCCTAGATAGTAGGCTTTCAATGCCCAGCGTAGGCATCAAATTTTTAGCAAAGCTTCGCTTCAGCAAAATATGAAATTCATCTTTAATTTGAGTGGTGACAGTCAGGCCAAAATCATGATGAATTTGTTGTTCAACATGTTGCATACTTTTGCCAAGAAATTTGCTGATAAAATATTCCGCGTTAATCGACACTCCATAAGTCTCAAGTAAGCGCTGCCAGCTTTGCATCGACAACATTTCACTATCAATTAACACGCCATCACAGTCGAAAATGACAAGGCTGCTTTCAATTGTCATGTAATTCCTTAATGCATTCCAGATACGCATGTACTCCATTAAGAAGCAATTTTACGTACAAGCCCGAGAATAAACCAATTCAAGTTTACCTAATTAAGCTATTTAGCTCTATGAGTAAAATGAAGGGAAAGCCCTTTGGGTTAACACGCTACAACTGGGGGAAAAAACGCCTCTTCAGGCTATTCTTCATCATTTCTCACCATTTTGTCAGTAGAATACTTCCATTGAGGTAAATGACGAAAGAGTATTAAACAGGCTGCCAGGCCGTATCACTTCAAAATACTTATTTTACTTACGCATAACATATCGTGCCCTTACCGAGTTTTTAAGTCAACAAGCCCCCTATAGGCACAGTAATAACAGTTAAATTCAAACAAAAATGAACCTACAAGTAATAACATTTATTGGATACAAATTAACTTGTTAACCGAATTATAACGTTAGGCTTGTTAATTCCGTTTACATTTAAACATCGATATGTAAGTATTGCCCGTGAGAAATAACTCACAGCTGTGGCAAATGCCCATTTGGGTTAACGGTTACTGAGCCAAACCTAAAAATTTCCAATTATGTTTTGGGTGAAGGCGTCGTTTTATGAGTGTTAACGTACTGATAATAATATTCATAACAAGTGTAGTTTTGGTAGCTAGCAGTAAAATGCACTTTGGACATACCAAAGCGGTGAATAAAGTAGCGAGATAGAAAATGAAAACAGATTCAAGCAATGGCGACATTGCACAGATAGGTGACGAGCAACTCCCAGTTGCAAAACACCAATTGAAGGGCTGGAAGCACTTCATGGGACTTTATGCTGGTGAGCACGTTGCAGCCACCGAGTTTGTGTTTGGTGCTACCTTTGTTGCCTTAGGCGCAACCATGACCGACATTCTGTTTGGTTTACTTATCGGTAATATATTAGCGGTACTTAGTTGGACGCTAATCACTACGCCCATCGCCGTAGATACACGCCTAAGTTTATATACTTACTTGCATAAAATTGCGGGTGATTCGATGACCAAGCTCTATAACTGGGCCAACGTCATCATATTTACCGTTATATCTGCCGCAATGATAACCGTATCTGCTACGGCGGTCAGGTTCGCATTGAATATTCCCGCCCAACTTGATTGGTATCCAACGAACCTGGCGTTTGTAGGTGTTGTTGCAGCGGTTGGCGTCATCGTGGTGTTTGTCGCCATGTACGGCTTCAATGCGGTGTCTGATTTTTCTCGTATTTGCGCACCTTGGTTATTCACTATGTTTGTGTGTGGTCCATTAGTGCTAATGCCAGCATTGGCTGATGCAGTAATTGGTCAAACATTCTTAACAAGTTGGGCTGACTTCATGCACATAGGATCTGTGTCGGTATGGACTGGTTTAACCCCCTCTGGTGAACAGGGTATTGGCTTACTCGAAGTTATTGGCTTCTCTTGGGCAGCAAATACAATCACCCATTTTGGTTTGATTGATATGGCTATGCTTCGTTTTGCTAAACGTAAAGTTTACGGCCTTACTACTTCTGCTGGTATGCTTTTCGGTCACTATGTGGCATGGATTTCTGCAGGTATTATGGGGGCAGGTACTGCTATTATCGTCCAAAAATCTATTACAGAATTAGACCCAGGTGATGTCGCCTTCCACGCATTAGGTCTATCAGGGTTGGTCATTGTTATTGTTGCTGGTTGGACAACCGCGAATGCTAACTTGTACCGCGCGGGCTTAGCAGCTCAAGCTATTTTTAAAGATAAATCTCGAATTAAAACCACCGCCACAGTAGGCATGGTTACCGTTGTTATCGCGTGTTTCCCATTCGTATTTACTAAACTGCTTCCCTTATTAACCTATGCTGGATTATTAGTAGTTCCTGTTGGCGGTATTGTATTCGCTGAACACGTCATCTTCCCGCGTATTGGTTACACTCGTTATTGGGCACATTTCCAAAACTTAACCCACTACCGGCGAATTTATTGCACAAAATCCTGACGTTCAGCACGATTTAGCCAATCCAGAATCGCCAAAATTAGTGTTTGGCTATTTAACGGCAGCACTTAAAAAGCGTAAAGAAATGGGCATCGCACCTTTTACGGTGATGTCGTGCGATAACATTCAACATAATGGTGATGTACTCAAAGCCATGTTGTTGTCTTATGTTCGTCTTGCGGATACCGATTTTGCTAATTGGGTTGAGGAAAACGTAAGCTTTCCTAATTCAATGGTCGATCGCATTACTCCCGCAACGACTGATGAAGACAAAGCGGCATTAGTTGAATCAGGTATTGAAGACAGCTGGCCTGTAGTATGCGAACCGTTCGATCAATGGATTATTGCTGATAAATTTTGCAATGAACGCCCAGCGTTTGAAGATGTTGGTGCACAGTTTGTAGACAATGTGGCACCTTATGAAAAATTGAAGCTAAGAATGCTAAACGCGGGTCACTCTGTGTTGGGGTTAACGGGTTCACTTGCCGGGCTTGATACAATTCATGAAAGTGTAGCCCAAACGGAACTTCGTTCTCTGCTAGCAACCTTCATGGTAGATGAAGTAATGCCAACCCTAGATCCGGTTGCAGGTATTGATGTTCACGATTACAAAAATATTTTACTAGCACGATTTGCAAATCCGTACATTAAAGATTCACTGTCCAGAATTTGTTTGGAAAGCTCAGCAAAAATTCCTGTGTTTTTGTTACCTACCATTCGTGAGAACTTAGCAAATGGTGGAAAAGTTGATATTAGTGCCCTAATACTTGCAGCGTGGAGTTTCTATTCAGATAAACGCACGTCGCAAAAAGGTACGCCGCTCGTTATTCAAGATCAACTTGCTGATGAATTGCACAATGCTGCTTCACGTTACCAAGATGATGCTTTGTCTTTCTTGAAAGTGACCAGTGTTTTCGGTGATTTAAGCGATGAGGCAGGCTTCACGCCTGTATATCAAGGTTACTTGAGCCGAATTTATAGCGGTGAGTCTATTTTAGAAATAGCTAAATCGCTAACAAGTGCACCAAACGAGCCAGCTCTCGTCTAGTAGATACAAAGAAAAGAGGCGACCTTGTGGTCGCCTCTTTAAGTGCAGATTACTCTGCAACCATGTTGAATCTTTTCACATGGTATGTGAATTTTTTATTTGTAAACGTCCGCTCAGGGCTGCTTATAATCTTCCGCTCAGGGCTGCTTATAATCTTCCGCTCAAGACTGTGGCAATTTCGTTACCTTCCAAACCATTCTCAGCAACCCATGCTTGCAACGTCTTACCGTCTGTTTCTGGTGCTGATAAATCACTCTTTGGCATCTTTTTAACTAGCAGTGAACCTGCTTCTACAGCGTTGCTCAGCATTGCTGTACGTATCAGGCTGTTGCCGCTACAGCTAACACCCGAATAATAATCTTTTAGTTTAAGGCGATAATCTGATTCTACAGAACGCATTTTCTTGCGTAGCTCACCTTTATCATCTGCTTGTACGATAGTACAAATGTTTGCTAATGCTTCGTTTACGTTGGCTTGCGCCATGCCAGATACACCCAGAGTTGCTGCGATAACTAGCGAAGTTTTAACGATTTTCAACATGGTCAATTCCTCGGTTTAATTTAAAAGTATGTTCGTTCGTTGGGTTCTATTAAACGCAAAATTTTTGAGGTTAGAAAGCCTTGGTCTAATACTAAGGTATACAGTTTAATATCTAAGTGGCGTTGAAAGGGTAAGCGCAAAAAAAGGCACACCACTAAGAAGAGGTGTGCCTTAGGGAATAACGAGTAAACGTTAATGGCTTTTAAAGTGGCTCGACACTTCCATAATCTGCTCACGCATCCACATATGGGCGTAATCGTGATCTGCACTTACGTGCCAATATAAGAAGTACTCTACGGTAGGTAGATCGAAAGGTAATTCATAAATGGCTAAGTCGTAGTGTTTAGCTAGATGAAATGGCAAACAAGCTATAAGGTCGGTTTTCACAATTGTACTGGGCACAGTTAAAAAGTGTTGGCTTCGCATAACTTCTTTACGGCGTTTACCCATTCTATCTAGTGCTACATCAATAGGGCCGGCACCTGATTTACGTTGCGACACATTAATGTGACCTAAGCGTAAAAAGGTGTCTAAATCTAAACCGTTCTTTAACGCAGGGTGGTTCTTTCGTGCTAAAACCACAAATCTGTCTTGCGCTATTTTTTCTTTGCATAAATGCGGATCGCTAAATGTGGACGCATCGGCGAAGAAATCTAAGGTACCGCTGGCCATCGCAGATACAATCTGACTACGAGGAATTTCGTAATTAGTTAGGCTAATATTGGGCGCTAGGTTTTGTAACCGCGAAACCAGCCTTGGCATTATGCTAACTTCTAGCAAATCTCTGCTAGCAAAGTTAAATGCCTTTTCTGCAGTTAAAGGGTCAAACGTATGACTCTCTTGCACGCTTTTTCTTAACAAGGCTAAGGCTTGTCTCGCAGGTACAATAATATTCTGTGCAACAGGGGTGGGTGTCATGCTATGACCGGTTCTTACGAACAATGGGTCGTTCAGCATTTCCCGTAAACGAGCCAGTGAATTACTCACCGCAGGTTGTGTAATACACAATACATCAGCTGCTTTTGTTAGGCTTCCCGCAGTATATATGGCGTCGAATACGGCGAAGAGGTTTAAATCAATTCTATTAAGATTCATTGCGCAATCCTTGTCTGGCGAGTGCCAGTATGAAAATACCAAAAAGTAACTGGCGAATTCTTTGGTTAATATTATTTTTACCTTATTGTAACAAGGTTATTTATAAATACCTATTATTAAAAGTTAATTGAAATATTCAATACATCAATAGTACTGTTCGTCTTAAATTAACTACCATTGGTCAAAAAATATGAAAACACTCATCGACTTAGAGGTTGGGGAAACCCTTGAACAAGCTGAATGGCTCACCATTTCGCAAGATATGATTAATCAGTTTGCTGAAGCTACGGGTGACTATCAATGGATACACCTTGATACTGAACGGTGTAACAAAGAGAGCCCATTTAGAACTACTATTGCGCATGGCTTTCTCACCGCGTCGGTTATGCCTAAGGCCTTTGAAGGTGTACTTGCTGCATCTGACGAAATTGCATCAACCATTAACTATGGTATCGATTCATTACGTTTTTTGGAGCCCGTGAAATCAGGCGATGCAATCAAATATCACTTCAAATTGGTAGAAGTCGTCAACAAACCTGCTGGTAAACTATTTAAAATGGAATCAAGCTGCGAGCTGGCCTCGTCAGGCAAACCAGCACTGGTGGGGACTTTTCTTATGTTGGCAGTAATGCAACCTAGCGAGTAATAAATTCGCTGTGAGTACACTATATTTTTACTGTGTACTCTACTGGCTAGGAGGCTCGCCCGCGTTGTTGGGGATGTTGGTAGTTTGAACATCAATACGCGGGCTCTCTTGTTCGGTATTAATGGCGCGTATTGGATAGGGAATAATAATACCTTCTGCGGCATATCGCTTATGTAATGCCTTTATGAATGCTGATTTTATAAAGAAGCGATGGAAGTACTCTTTTGCTCTCAACATCACCGTGAAATTGATGCTGGAATTATCAAAGGTGTGGTACACCACGAAGGTATCGTAATCATCAATTCCCCATTCATGGGAAACCAATATTTCTTTGGCTACCTCAAGGGTGACTTTCTCTACGTGCTCAAGATCAGAGTTATAATGTACACCTACATCAACCGGTACTGATAACTCTTTACTCGGGTAGAAATAATTAATTATCTTAGATTCAGCTAATACACTATTTGGTACAATAATAGTGTTGTTGGGTAACATTTTTATCCACGTGGAGCGCCAACCAATACGCTCTACAAAACCTTGCTCTTTACTCTCTAATTCAATGAAGTCGCCTACTCTAATAGGCTTGTCCATAACCAGTTGTACCCCTGAAAAGAAGTTCTCTAGAGTGGGTTGAAGGGCAAGCGCAACGGCAAGCGATGTGATACCTAACGACGCGATAATAGGGGTAATTGAAATGCCTAACGTACCCAACATTATTAATATACCAATACCTACGATAAGGCCTTTCACTATGCCTTTAATAATGCCCGTGCTACTTCTAAGTGAATCTGAGCGCTGTGTTTGATTGGCAAGTAACCCAACAGCAAAACGATTTAAGAAAAGAATAGCGGCAGTGATCAGTAATATTTTAGACGCAAGGGAAATTGAGCTCGCATAGGACGCGTTTACAATACCGTACTTGTCGAACAGCCAGTTTAAAATCCAAATATCGATGACGAAAATAAGGATGGTGAGGGGCAGGTTTAAAGAGTGTGCCAGTAACGAGTCGTAGAAATGTGAGGTGCGATCGGTAAGCAACAAAAACTTTCGTAGAAAGATGCGCTTAATTAAGAACATAAAAAGGTTCGCAATTATCACAGTAAAGGTGATAACTAATTCAGGCACTAACAGTAAGCCTGCAAAGTCAACTTCTGGCATGGCTATCCCTTGACCAATAACATACAAATACGCGACGAAGTCATTCACACTAAGACCGATTTGAAATCAATGCGTGAATATACACACTTACATGCAGCAAATAACGTTCCAGCCAAGTTTACTCAATTGAATCTAGAGAGTAATTAAGAGTATCGGGGTTTATTATTATCCGCAAAGTCGTTGATTGTTATTACTATAGGCCTTTCAACACGGGTAGTCGCGGCATGTTTGTGATTTTACTTAAAAGGAGTGTCAGTGTTAGGCCGCGAAGAAGTAAGCTGGGAAGTTGTTTGATTCAACGCCAAACAAATGCACTAAGTTAGTGCAAATCGGTTTTTCTTTTATTCTTATATTTTCATCTTCAAATCGTTAAAAAGACATACCAATTGCAAGACCGGCAACCACAGCGCTTTCATGGTTTCTATGATAGTCATAGTGCAGTTGCGGCGAGACCGTAATACCAGATATCTCGAACTCATATAAAAACCTAATCGTGCAACTTCCATTTTATGGCTACCGTGAAATTCTACCCCGGGGCCAATCTGGGCGATAAAGCGGTTAGTAATGTGGAGGTCCGCAACCAGTAAATACGTGTAGGCGTCTAAATCTTCAAATGCATATTCGGCAACGAAGCCAAGCCCCAAGAAATCGCTAATACGATATTCATAGTCAATACCTAGGGTAAACGCATTACCGCACTCTTCTGTATACGTTGTGCCTACAAGGGCGGAAAGATGATGAGGTGACGTTTGCCAATGATGAGCATTTCCTTTTGCAGCAACAGTAGGGGCAAATGCCAAGGCTGTAATCAATCCTGTAGCTATTTGTAATCGCATGGTGTGCTCACTACTCTTTATGGTGTATTCCTAGAAAAACGTTTCTAACACTCCCTAAATCGTAGGTAAGATATTAAAAGCTTACCAATGAACTTTAGTTGAAATGCACATAAAACAGATAAATTAGTCATTCCACTTCTATTACTTAAATAGGTAAACTCTAGGCAAGGGATGCTTACAAGAAGGGCAACTGAAAGCTCATCTAGAGGCAATAACAAATTAATAGTAAGGAGCGCTGCGATGAATAACGAAGAAGAAACGACTAAGTTCCTGGAGGCTTGTACTACTCAGCTTGTTAGTTTGTACAACGCAAGTAAAGAAGGAAAAAACGTAGATGCAGATAAATACCGGGTGCAAGGGTTTATGCATGCAGGCGAGCTTCTTGGGGTAATAAGCAAAGGCGAAGGGCAGGCGCTTATCGCTGACTTACACTTACAGGTTTTTGGAGAAACCATTGACGAAAGAGCAAAAAGAAAGAGTAAACTGGAAGCGTTAAAGGCGTCAGATCCAGATGCCTATATTGAAATTCCAGCGATAGAAAGACGTTAACTGGCATTAAGCATTTGTATTGTAAGCCACGACTATAGGCGTCTACAGCGTGGCCTAAATACAATATTCGTGTGAAGTTAATTAGATGCGTCTTCAGCACCTTCTTCAATCGCTTCACCAGCGCTTTGAATGTCTTCTCCCGCACCTTCTACCGTTGCACAGCCATTCATACCTACTACAGCAGATGAAAACAACAGGGCAGTAAAACTACCTCTAAGTAATTTCGATGTTAAAAATGACGACAAAACTGACTTTTTCATGGCATATCTCCTGGTTTAATAATCAATGTTACTTTGATGCTTTACTCATCACTTGCTTCGCCATCCGCATCTGGTTGATCGCCAGAACTGCGAGTTGGACTAGATTCGGTTTCTAATGTGGCCTCTTGCTTTTCAAGCATATTGTTAAGGTTATCGCTTCCCTTGGAATTAAAATCCAATGTACGAATAGGGAAGGGAATTAAGATATCGTTTTCTTCCAATACACGTTTAACAGTGCATATCGCTTCATGGCGTACCACCATAAAGCCGGGGTCGCCTGGGTATCGTATCCAAAACCAAAGCAATAGATTAATACTAGAATCACCAAATGACGCTGCGTAAACCGCCGTTTCGTCTTTCTTTATTACATAGCCTTTTTCATTCATAGCGTCGGTAATGACTTCGGCGGCTTTTTCAATGTCATCGGCATAGGAAATGCCAACAGGAACCTCAATACGTCTAATACCTTCCACTGAGTAATTAGTTAAGATATTTCTAAAGAGAATTTTATTGGGAATGATTTCACGTTGCCCGTAAAAGGTAGATACCAAGGTGTTTCGCAGGTTAATTTCCTCTACCGTGCCGAAAACCCCCTCAGCTTTAACCACATCACCGATTTCGAATGGTTTACGAATACCCATCGCAATTCCCGCAATAAGGTTTTCCGTCATATCTTGAAAAGCAAAGCCGATGGCCAAACCCACAATACCCGCACCGGCAAGTAACGAAGTAACCGTTCCCTTAAGGCCAACAAAATCCAGCGCAATGAAAATACCGAAGACAACAATGAGCGACTTAATAATAGAGGTAAGTAATTTGGCGATTTGTCGAGACTCGAATGCTCTTCGCATTACCTTTCCGACAATATTTCCGACTACTTTTGCCAGTATTCCGAAAACAATAGCGATTAATATTGCTACTACAAAGTTGGGTAAGTGCTTAATTCCGCTCTCGATCCAACCCTCAAGCTTCTGGTTTATCAGTTGGTAAAAGTCATCAATATTCGGAAAATCCATAGAACTCTTTCATTTAGCAAACAATATGCAGTGTCTATTCAAGATTTATTCCGTCATAGTTTTTCTTTAACTTTATGTTTTGTAAACGAAAATTAAATCGGTTTTTTTGGCGGTGAAAAATTGATAAGCAAAAAATACAAGAGTGGGAAATAACTACGCAATAACTAAATGAATTTTATAGGTGTTAGACAAAAGTTCATGTGGTCTGACCATGTGTAAAATTAATGTAAATATATTATTCACAATAAATTTACAAACTATGTGATGACGCTTAACATCAATATTGCAGGTCAAAGATTGTTCATTGACCTTTCACAATAACAATGAGAAATCGTCCAGCCTGTTGCTAGCGGAAAGTGTGGGTTTTACCGGTAGTGATGCGCCCAGATTTGGAATCACACTATGAAATTTAAAACGCGTAAGACTGCAGTAGCTGCCTTAGTCAGTTCTGCCTTATTTTGTTCTCCTTTTTTAGCGTATGCGCAAGATGCTAACGAAGAAGTTGAAGCTGAATCTAAAAGTAAAAAAGATGTAGAGTTAATTCTCGTTACAGGGAGCTTTGTTCGTCGCAGTGAGAACTTTGAGTCACCTTCACCATTAGCGGTAGTAGACAGCGTTGCTATCGATTCAATAGGTGCTAAAAACATAGCGGATATCACGCAAACATTAACGATTAATACTGGCGCAGAGAACAACCCTGATGCCTTTACACAAAACGCCACAGCCGGCACCTCAAACATTAACTTACGTGGGTTAGGTGTTGCATCTACCTTAGTATTGTTAAACAACAAACGCCAAGTGGTAACCGCTCAACCTACTAACGAAGGGTTAAATTTCGTAGATACAAGTTCACTTGTACCTATGATTGCCATTGATAGAATGGAAGTCGTAAAAGACGGTGCATCGGCCTTATACGGTTCAGATGCGGTTGCAGGGGTGGTTAACTTCATTACCAAACGTAATTATGATGGTGCGATGGTCAGCGTAGATTATCAAGACGGCGCCCATGGTGATAACAAAGAATATATATTTCAAGGTTTATGGGGAGCAACAGGCGACAATGGTAGCGTACTAGCAGCCATAAGCTACACGAACCGTTCACCGTTATTTTTAAGTGACCGACGCTTAAGCCGCCCCGAAGACGACACCAGTGCGTTAGGTAACCCTGCCTCCTACTTTGTTACTATTCCAGGCGCTGGGGCGTTACCTATCATAGACCCATACGGGTGTGAGGAGTTTGGTGGTGCACCTAACTTACTTGCCCCTAGTGGCACAATTCCTGGACTAGAAGTTGGATTTTGCGGCTTCGATTTTGGTAAGTTCTATTCTTATGTTGCCGATGAAAGTCGAATTAATTCTTATGTAAGAGCAGACTATGAGTTTGCTAATGACATTACATGGACAGCTGAGCTTAGTATGGCGCGTAACCGCGCTGAACGTGGCGGGGCGCCAAGTTTCCCCATTTTAACATCACCGATTGTTCCTGATTACCACCCTCAAAATCCATTTGGTCAGTCTGTTGCCTTCTTTGGCCGTGCTGAAGGAAATGGCTTCGATGGCGATCCGGCAAACACAGAATCAGACACTTTTAGATTCAGCACCAACCTACAAGGTGTGACTGACAGCGGCTTCTGGGAGGTGAGTTATACCCGTGCAGTGAATGATTTCTTATTCAAAGTACCTGATGTGCTAAACACTGAGTTCCAGCTTGCCCTATATGGTTTAGGTGGCTCGGCATGTGATCCTATTGCAGGAACACCAGGCGAAGGAAATTGTGAATTTTTCAATCCTTTTGCTACTTCTTATTCGTCAGCACCTAACTCTGATTATGTGGTTGATTCGTTCACCGGCACAGAAATCATAGATTCAAAAGCTGATCTTGAAGTGTTCGAAGCATTTACTTCATTCGATATCTTTGAAATGAGTAGTGGGTTTGCTGCGTTAGCAGTAGGTGTGCAATATCGCGAAGAGCAGTTAAGCCAAGATTATGATGATTTGGCTAACCAAGACAGCTTCACCTTCGTTATAGGTAATCCAGATATTGATGGAAGCCAAGACGTATGGGCTGCCTTTGGTGAACTTGCTTTACCATTAAGTGAAGATTTAGATATGCAACTCGCCGTTCGATATGAAGACTACGGCGGTAGCATTGGTAGCACAGTAGATCCTAAGCTTGCGGTTTCGTATCGTGCAACTGATGAATTCTCGCTACGGGGATCGATATCTACGTCGTTTAGAGCGCCTACCGTGTTCTTAGCACAAGGTGGGGCTACGTCACTACAACAACTTATTGACCCAGTACAAGGTGTTACGGCGTTTGTTGCGGTGAGGACTTCAGGTAACGAAGATCTTAAACCAGAAGAATCTACTGCATATAATATTGGTTTTTCATACGAGCCTTTCAGAGATTTCTCTATTGAGCTTGATTACTGGAACTTTGAGTTCAAAGATTTAATCATTCAGGAAAATGCGCAAGCAGTATTAAATCTTGACCCTACCGATACCGACCGCATTATTCGTGCTGGCGACCCGTTAAATGGCCCTGTGTTACAAGTTAACAACACTTACGTGAATGCAAGTGAGATGGAAACGTCGGGTATCGATTTTGTGACTAGTTACAAGATTGACACTGAGTTTGGTAGTTTCACGCCGTCTTTAAACGGTACCTACACCATGAAATATGACCTGATGGATCCGCAAGCGGGTAATATTGACGGGGCAGGGCGCAGAAACTTCAACAATATCGGGGTTTCTTCACCTGAACTTAGAATGAACTTCGGTCTTGCGTGGAAAAACGACATTCACGCGGCTAACTTATTTGTTCGTTACATTTCTTCGTACGATGATGACCAAAACTGCGCAGATGGCACTACAAACTTAGGTGCCTGTACAAATGGTTTATACGAAGTAGATAGCCATGTCACAGTAGATGCTCAGTACAACATCGACTTAGGTTCGCTATTTGAAACGGAACAAAGTTATGTTGTCACTGTAGGCGGATTGAACTTATTTGATGAAGATCCTCCTCAGTTGTTTACCAATAGTGGTTTTGATTCAAAAGTGCATGACCCCCGTGGGCGTCAAATTTATGCACGGTTAGCGGTAGAGTTTTAACACTCAACCTTTTTAGCCTGAATAAACCCAGCGGCCTATGCTGAGTGCTCATGACAATGCGCATTCGCTTAGGCCGCTTTTTTATGTAAAGAATTCTCGCCAATATTTGTATTTTTACTTCATCACTTTCTTATCTAAAAAGCTGAATTCATAACGCGTATTGTTTACATTGTTTACTTATAAAAAAGGAGGCTTAAATGAGTACGCTATTAACCCGTGAACAAATTCAAGACAACCTTGAAACTTTAAATGAAGGTTTAGAGGAAAACGAACGGTGGGCATTAAGCGATAATGCTATTGAAAAGACATTTACCTTTAAAAGTTTCATTCGTGCATTTGGTTGGATGTCACAAATTGCTATTTGGGCAGAGAAATTAAAGCATCATCCAGAATGGTTTAATGTTTATAACCGGGTTGAAGTGAAATTAACTACTCATGATGTGGGTGGTTTAAGCGAATTAGATTTTAAACTGGCAACAAAAATGGAAAGCTTTAAACCCTAAACGTTTAAGTTTTGACCTTAAATTGTTTGGCGATTAAACATAACGATTAATAATGAAGCGAACAGTCAGAAAAGTGAAATAATTAAGTAATAAGTCCTTGTGTTACAAAAGTGCGTATGTATAATACGCCCCACGTTGAAGGGAGACATCAAACACCTCAAACCAACAACGTTATTTTCTGGCGCGGGATGGAGCAGTCTGGTAGCTCGTCGGGCTCATAACCCGAAGGTCGTAGGTTCAAATCCTGCTCCCGCAACCACAGAAAATTAAACGATTTAAATACTGAGTTGTCTAAGTATAGAGACAAGCAGTAGTTCAAAAGAACAGACGCGGGATGGAGCAGTCTGGTAGCTCGTCGGGCTCATAACCCGAAGGTCGTAGGTTCAAATCCTGCTCCCGCAACCACATTATAACCCTGGCTTATGCCGGGGTTTTTTGTTTCTAAAGCACAGCTTCTTGATTTTCATTTCTCAATTACTTCACTTCATTATATGTCTTCACGCTAACCCCCTGTTTTGTTGTCAATACAGACCATCCTAAATTTCTCAGTAAAGCCTTTGCATGCACCAAAGGTGGTAGCTTTCGCTTAATTGCCAAAGCTCATATATAAGCCCGGCTCTTAAGCGGGATTGCCGGCACACGCTTGGCCAATTTAATTTACAGCGCATATTTAATTAGTGAACGTAAAATGGTAAAAGTAACCCTAATAATAGAAAAAGAAGAAATATACCCTTGGTATATTTGATAATTCTTAAATTTCCTTCGCTTCGAAATGCGCGCTTTTGGGTAGTATGATTCAAGAATATTTTACGATAGGGCAAGAGGTCACCTTGCTCGATGGAAGTTATGACTTTGGCTTAGTAGCACTATCGTTAACGATTGCTATTTTTGCGTCATTTATGGCATTTAACGTCGCCACTCAGGCCGCCGTTTCTACTAATAAATTCAGAAAATACACCTTACTCAGTGCGGGTAGTATCGCCATGGGGGGCGGGATATGGGCCATGCACTTTTTGGGTATGCTCGCCTTTGAGTTGTGCACCGCCGTTTCCTATGACGTAGGGATAACCTTAGCGTCTGCATTACCGGGCATAGCCGCGGCTTGGGTAGCGCTTTACCTCATGACAAAGCCTACCATTTCATTCACCGAAATATTAACTGGCGGCGTGCTTGTGGGGTCAGGCATCGGCACCATGCACTACAGCGGTATGGCGGCTATGGAAATGTCGCCTTTACTTCGCTACAGCCCTTCATTATTTATACTCTCAATTGTTGTCGCAGTTTGCCTCGCGATGCTGGCCCTATGGATCAAATTTGGCCTAAGTGCTGTGGGGATAAAAAAGTCGAGCTTGGGAAGGGATGCTTTAATTGCAAGTATTGTAATGGGCCTTGCCATAGCAGGTATGCATTACACGGGAATGTTAGCAGCCAGATTTGTTATGCCGCCAGGGATGGAGTTTACTTCACAGCCTTCTGAAATATCAATTTATCTAGCACTTTCAATTGCAATGGTTACGGTTACGCTCATTGCATTAGTGCTGGGTATTACCTTGTTGTTTAAGTACAAAGATGTCAGTTCACGTGCTATCGAGAGCGAACGAATTCAGCGGGCTATTACGGATATTGCGGTAGATGCCATTATTACAGTAGACAGTACCGGCATTATTAAAACAGCTAACCCGGCAGTCACTGCGGTGACAGGATATTCACCGGAGGAGCTTATTGGTCAACAAGGAAAAATACTGGCGCCAGATGACAAAAAATCAATTTACAGCAGCGATTTCTTTGAACAAAAATCAGTACCGACTGAGCAAATAATTGGAACCAGCCGAGAGGTGGTCATTGTTGGTAAAGGTGGGGAATATATCCCTGTTCGGGTTGGGATTGGGTATACCAAGGTAGATGGTAATGCCTTATTCGTTGGTTTTTTCTCTGACTTAAGAAAACGCAAAGCAATGGAAGATGCGCTGCGTGAAAGTGAAGCTAAGTTCAGGAGTTTTATTTCTAATATCCCAGGTATGGCTTATCGTTGTTTGAATGAGCCTAATTGGCCCATGGAGTTTATCAGCCAAGCAGTAAGCGAGATAACGGGATATGCCGCAGATGATTTTATTTTGCCACACCCTAAAATTACGTTTGGTTCCCTTTGTCACCCCGATGATGTGGCGCGCGTAGAAGCAGAAGTGGCTGCCCATAAAGCATTCAGTATTGAGTACCGTATTATTAATAAAGCGGGTGATATTCGGTGGGTGACCGAACATGGTGTTCATATCCTTGATGAGCAAGGCAACACTATTTATTTAGATGGCTTTATTTCTGATATTACCGCCCGAAGGGAAATGGAAGAAGAACTTAAAGCGGCAAAAGAAAGAGCAGAGCAGGCTGCCGCTGCTCGCACAAACTTTCTTGCCAATATGAGCCATGAAATAAGAACGCCAATGAATGCCATTATTGGTTTCAGTGATTTAATGCTTGCAGAAAAAATGCCGCCAGAACAGCACGGTCACCTTACCACGGTAAATCGCTCTGCACGTTCACTGCTGCACCTGTTAAACGATATTCTTGATAGCGCTAAGTTAGATAAAGGCAAACTCGATTTAGATTATCGCGACTTCATAATTCGCGAAGAAGTCGATACCGTGATTTCTACATTTTGGCTTGAAGCCAAGCGCAAGAGAATTTCATTAGAAGTACAAGTGGGGAGCGAAGTTCGCGAGGCCTACAATGGTGTTCCAGAGCGTATTAGGCAGGTGCTTAATAACTTAATTGGTAATGCTGTTAAATTCACTGGCGATGGCAGTGTGGTGTTAGAAGTATCCAGTGACAGCTCTTTTGTCTACTTTAAAGTAAAAGACTCGGGTATTGGCATGAATAGCGAGCAGGTCAATCGTGTATTCGACGCATTCGCCCAAGCTGACGCGTCAATGAGTAGAAAGTATGGCGGCACAGGTTTAGGCACAACTATCTCTAAACAGCTTGTTGAATTGATGGGCGGAAACATTTGTGCGCAAAGCGAGCTTGGCGTTGGTAGTACTTTTACCTTCCGCTTACCGCTTGTGCCAGCAAAAGCCCCTATGGCAATGGAAGAAGGCAAACCTGTCCAATTGCCACCAATGCATATTCTTATCGTGGATGATATCGCTCAAAATATTGATTTGTTGTCTTTGTTATTATCGCGTTCTGGGCATACCGTCGAAGTAGCGCGCGATGGCCAAGAAGCACTGGAAAAAATGAATATCCCCGGTATTGAATTGGTGTTGATGGATTTGCAAATGCCGGTATTAGATGGCCTAGAAGCATCAATACTAAGACGAAAATATGAGGTTGAGCATGGCCTACCTCCGATGCCAATTATCGCGTTAACAGCCAGTGTGTTAGTTCAGGATAGACATGCCGCAACCGATGCGGGAATGGATGGCTTTGCGAATAAGTCTATTGATTACCCCGTACTTACTCGAGAGATGGCACGGGTGCTGGGCAAAGAAATTGATGAATCAGCCACATTAGTTGTTAATAATGATAAATCAGAAAAACCTAAATTAAGTAAAGTGGTAGACGTAAATCGAGCAATTATGCTTTGGGGTGACGCACAAACCCATCGCAACGAAGTGGCGCGATTTACCCGTGAAAACGAAGCCAAAATTGCGCAAATAAGTACAGCAATTCTCGATAACGATGCAGCAAAAACAGCATCGCTGGCTCACGGCATTAAAGGCGTTGCCGGAAACCTATGTTTAAACCCTCTGATGTCAGTTTGCCGAGATATTGAGAAAAATGCACATGCTGGTGAATTAGATATTTCAACAGTACAAATACTTAAAAAATCATTCAATGAAGTGATTACATGGCTTCAAGGCACTCACGAGACCAAAACGGTGCACGTTAAGCAAGATGTTAACTACACTGTGTTGTTAGAGCACCTAACTAAACTGAAACAGAGTGTTGAGCAGAACATGCTTGATGAAGATGAATTACAAGAAGTTAAAGCGCTTGCTGGTGGTGAATACAAAGACACCATAGCCTCCATTATTATGGATATTGATGATTTTGAGTTCGAACGTGCCGAAGCGCAGCTCGTCGAGCTTATTGATACGTTGGCCACAGAGACTGAAACGCAATAATGCTTAGAACTATTGAAAAGCCTACCTTGTTACTGGTTGATGATGAGCCAGTAAATTTAAGAGTCTTAAAGCAACTGTTAGCTGCAGACTACCAACTCATTTTTGCCAAGAACGGTGAAGAGGCGATTAAATTAACCTCGCAGCGTCAACCTCAACTTATTTTGCTAGATATTATGATGCCAGGACTTACAGGCTTCGAGGTATTTAGAATATTAAAAGGTCAAGACGATACACGTCATATTCCAGTTATATTCGTTACTGCGTTAAATGATGAGCACGATGAAGCAGAGGGTTTTGAGGTTGGGGCAGTTGATTATATTACTAAACCCATTTCACCACCGGTGGTAAAAGCCAGAGTTAAAACCCATTTGTCGTTAGTGCAGTCTGATGAACTTATGCGTACTCGATTGCAAGTGGTACAGCGCTTAGGCCGTGCAGCTGAATATAAAGACAACGAAACCGGCATGCACGTATTACGCATGAGTCATTACTCAAAAGAATTGGCACTCGCTTACGGGTTTAGTGATGAACAAGCTGAAATATTACTGCACGCAGCGCCTATGCACGATATAGGTAAAATTGGTATTTCCGATAGTATCATGTTGAAGCCGGGTAAATTGACAGACGAAGAGTTTGCAATAATGAAGACCCACCCTGAAATTGGTGCTGAAATTTTAGGGGAATGCGATTCTGCATTGTTGGTGGTAGCCAAGTCGGTATCACTGACTCATCATGAAAAATGGGATGGTAGTGGCTACCCGAACGGACTAGCAGGTGAAGATATTCCTATTGAGGGAAGAATTTGTGCCGTGGCAGATGTATTCGATGCGCTTACCAGCAAACGGCCTTATAAAGAGCCATGGAGCGTAGACAAAACATTAGCCTTTATGGAAAGTCAGAAGGGCAAGCATTTCGATCCGGCGCTAATTGATTTGCTGATGGCAAAATTACCGCAGATATTAGAAATAAAAGAAAAGTGGAAAGACGAAGACTAGACAAAGACTAATAGAGTCTGTGCTATAAATCATGGGCTACTAACTAATAGTCGAGTGTTGTTGCTTAATGTGACGTCAATCAGTATAATGCGCTTATTAAGTGATGGTAGCGGGCTCCCTCAGTGTTTAGGAAAGTAACGCTTCCATTCTCAGCAAACTATCACCTACCGGTGTTTTTTACCCATGTGTTTGCATTTGTCTTTTTGACAAATTTGGGTTCAGAATTTTAATAAAAGCCCCGCTAGTCCGGGGCTTTTTGTTGTATTAGACCCTGGAGTCAGCCTAGCTGAGCTAGGTGATGACAGGTGGGCTTAAGGCCCTTTTTTCGTTTTTGGAGGTTTGCATTGGCAAAACTTGAAGAGAAACTAACCGAAATGCTTAACCCAGGTGTAGAAGCTTTGGGGTTTGAATTGGTTGGGATCGAATTTGTACGAGCGGGGAAACATTCAATTCTTCGCGTTTTTATTGATCATGAAAACGGTATCTCCGTAGATAATTGTGCAGATGTAAGTCATCAAGTGAGTGCGATATTGGATGTTGAAGACCCAATTAGCACAGAGTACAACCTAGAAGTATCTTCACCAGGTATGGATAGACCGCTTTTCAAAGAAAAGCATTATGTTGATTCTGTAGGTGAAGTTGTTCAGGTTCGTTTATCTATGCCGATGGACGACAGACGTAACTTTATAGGCAAAGTATTGGCTTGCGACAATGGCGTAGTCAGTATTGAAGTGGATGGCCAGCAGTTCCAGTTAGCTGTGGCGAATATCGAAAAAGGTAACGTTGTTCCCACATTCGAATAACGGAACAGCAATGCTTTCATCGACGAAAGCTTGAGTGAGGCTAAAATGAATAAAGAAATTTTGTTAGTGGCGGAAGCCGTTTCAAATGAAAAACAAGTGCCTAGAGAGAAGATTTTTGAAGCGCTGGAATTTGCAATAGCCAGTGCCACCAAAAAGAAAAATGAAGGCGATATTGAAGTACGAGTAAGTATCGACAGAACCTCTGGCGACTTCGACACATTCCGTCGTTGGTTAATTATTCCTGATAATCAGGAACAAGAGAACCCGTTCGCAGAAATCACCCTTTCTGCTGCACAAGTAGAAGAGCCTGAGCTTCAATTAGGCGATTATGTGGAAGATCAGATTGAATCTATCAAATTTGACCGCATAACTACGCAGACCGCGAAACAAGTTATCGTACAAAAAGTACGTGAAGCTGAACGCGCGCAAATGATTGCAGAATACGAAGATAAAGTCGGCGAGTTGGTAACCGGTACGGTTAAGAAAGTAAACCGCGACAATATTATTATCGATTTAGGTAATAACGCCGAAGGTGTTATCTACCGTGACGATATGCTTCCTCGTGAAACGTTCAGACCAGGCGACCGTGTTCGCGGCTTACTATATGTAATTCGCCCTGAAGCACGTGGCGCTCAATTGTTTATCAGCCGTACTCACCCTGACATGCTTGTAGAGCTATTCAGACTTGAAGTACCGGAAATTGCTGAAGAAACACTAGAAATTAAAGCGGCGGCTCGTGATCCGGGTTCCCGTGCAAAAATTGCCGTTAAAACTAACGACAAACGCTTAGATCCAGTTGGTGCGTGTGTGGGTATGCGTGGTTCACGCGTACAAGCAGTATCGGGCGAATTGGGTGGTGAGCGTGTTGATATCGTATTGTGGGATGAAAACTCTGCACAGTTTGTTATTAACGCCATGGCCCCTGCAGAAGTTGCCTCTATTGTTGTGGACGAAGACAGTCACATGATGGATGTAGCAGTAGAAGCTGACAACCTTGCTCAGGCAATCGGTCGTAGCGGTCAAAACGTTCGCCTTGCTAGCCAGTTAACTGGTTGGGAACTGAACGTGATGACAGTAGAAGATCTGAACAAGAAACATGAAGAAGAAAACGCGAAGGTATTGAACATCTTTACCGCTGGCCTAGATGTAGACGAAGAGTTTGCTGCTATGTTAGTTGATGAAGGTTTCACCACCTTGGAAGAAGTGGCATACGTGCCAGCAAGCGAGCTTCTTGCCATCGACGGACTTGATGAAGATACCGTTGAAGAATTGCGTAATCGTGCACGTGCATTCCTTACGACCCGTGCATTAGCAAACGAAGAATCGCTTGAAGGCGCAGAGCCTACCGAAGCCTTACTAGGCCTTGAAGGAATGAGTAAGCACGTGGCCTATGTGTTGGCCAGCCGCGGCATTACCGACCTTGAAGAACTGGCCGAGCAAGGCACAGATGAAATTAGTGATATTGATGAACTAGACGAAGCTACTGCGGGTGCGCTGATTATGGCAGCACGTAATATCGTTTGGTTCAATGAAGAGTAAAGGTCAACAGGGGGAATAATACGTAATGGCAGATGTATCTATTGAAAAGCTCGCCAGCGACATTGGTACGACCGTTGACCGATTGGTTGGCCAGTTTAAAGACGCGGGTATTACAAAGAATGCCGGCGCTCAGGTTACTGAAGAAGAGAAAAAGAAACTGTTGGATCATTTAAGTAAGCAACACGGTAGCGCGTCCGAGCCACAGCGCATGACACTTAAACGCAAGACAACCAGTACTATTAGCGTAGGCAAGTCTAAAGAAGTTAAAGTAGAAGTACGTAAAAAGCGTACTTACGTTAAGCGTACTGATGCTGAAGAGCAACAACGCATAGCTGAAGAAGAAGCGAAGTTAGCCGAAGAAGCACGTTTGAAACGTGAAGCAGAAGAAAAAGCTGCTGCTGAAGCAAAACAAGCTGCTGAAGAAAAAGCACGTAAAGCGGAAGAGTCAAGAAAGGCTGCTGAAGAAGAACGTGCTCGTCGTGCTGAACAAGCGAAGAAAGAGGCTGAAGCACGTAAGAAAGATGAGCCTGAAATGTCTGCTGAAGAAAAAGCGGCTCAAGAAGCTGCTCGTCTTGAAGAAGAACGTCTTCGTAAGGCTCAGGAAGAAGAAGCACAGAAGAAGCTTGAAGAAGATGCTAAGAAAGCCGCTGATGAAGCGCGTAAATTAGCAGAAGAAAACGAGCGTCGTTGGAAAGAAGAAGCTGAAGCTCGTAAGAAAGCGGAAGCTGAAGAAGTGCATTTACATTCAAATCGCTATGCGCAAGAAGCAGAAGACGAGCAAGACGCGCAAGTTGAGCGTTCTTCACGTCGTCGCAGAAAGTCTAAGCGAAATGCAGGTGAGCACTTGAAGCAAGGCTTCAACAAGCCAGCTCAACCTGTAGAGCGTATCGTTAAGCTTGGTGAAACTATCACTGTTGGCGAACTTGCTAGCAAGTTAGCGATTAAGTCGAACGAAGTTATCAAAACCATGATGAAAATGGGTGAGATGGCAACAATTAACCAAGTTCTTGACCAAGACACAGCAGTACTTGTTGTTGAAGAAATGGGTCACAAATTTGAACTGGTTAACGACAACGCGCTTGAAGAAGAATTGTTAGCTGATGATGGCACAGGCGGTGATAAAACTTCACGTGCACCTGTAGTTACCATCATGGGTCACGTTGACCACGGTAAAACGTCACTACTTGATTACATTCGTCGCGCGAAAGTGGCTGACGGTGAAGCGGGTGGTATTACACAGCATATCGGTGCTTACAAAGTACAAACTGATAATGGCGAAATCACCTTCTTAGATACGCCTGGACACGCCGCGTTTACTGCAATGCGTGCTCGTGGAGCAACAGCTACCGATATCGTTATCTTGGTTGTTGCGGCAGATGATGGCGTGATGCCACAAACGAAAGAAGCGGTTCAACATGCTCGAGCAGCTGGTGTACCGTTAATCATTGCCGTGAACAAGATGGATAAAGAGTCAGCCGATCCAGATCGTGTTAAAACTGAGCTTTCTCAACTTGAAGTTATTTCAGAAGAGTGGGGCGGTGAGCACCAGTTCTGTAACGTTTCTGCTAAAACCGGTATGGGTGTTGATGGTCTTTTAGAAGCCATTAACCTTCAAGCTGAATTACTTGACCTACAAGCAGTAGCTAAAGGTCCTGGTCGCGGTATCGTTATTGAATCACGTCTTGATAAAGGTCGTGGTCCAGTAGCTTCAGTACTTATCCAAGAAGGTGAGCTGAAAGCTGGTGATATCCTGCTATGTGGCGAAGAGTACGGACGTGTTCGTGCAATGCGCGATGAGCATGGTCAAGAGCTCAAGCTAGCTGGTCCTTCTACCCCTGTTGAAGTACTAGGTTTATCTGGTGTTCCAGTAGCTGGTGAAGATGCTGCGGTAGTTAAAGATGAGCGTAAAGCCCGTGAAGTAGCGGCTAAACGTCATCAGAAGAAGCGTGAGCTTAAACTAGCTCGTCAGCAAAAAGCCAAGCTTGAAAACATGTTTGCGAACATGGAAGCAGGTGACGTTAGCGAACTTAACATCGTACTTAAAGCTGACGTACAAGGTTCTGTTGAAGCAATTGCTGAATCGTTGATTAAACTATCAACGGCAGAAGTTAAAGTGAACATTGTGGGTAGCGGCGTAGGTGGAATCACTGAAACTGATGCGACATTGGCAGCAGCTTCTGGCGCTATCGTACTTGGCTTTAACGTTCGTGCCGATGCAACTGCACGTCGCGTACTAGAAGCTGAAGAAATTGATTTACGCTACTACAGCGTTATCTATAGCCTAATTGACGAAGTGAAAGCAGCAATGAGCGGCATGCTTGCGCCAGAGTTCAGACAAGAAATTATTGGTCTGGCTGAAGTGCGTGATGTATTTAAATCGCCTAAACTTGGTGCTATCGCTGGTTGTATGGTTACAGAAGGTGTGGTTAAGCGTAGCAATCCAATCCGTGTACTTCGTGAAAACGTAGTAATCTATGAAGGTGAACTAGAATCTCTTCGTCGCTTCAAAGATGACGTACAAGATGTACGTAACGGTATGGAATGTGGTATCGGCGTTAAGAACTACAACGACGTAAAAGTTGGAGACCAAATCGAAGTCTTCGAAATCGTTGAAGTTAAACGCGAAATCTAATTGCCTAACTAAATCAGTATAAATAAAGCGGGGGCACAAGCCCCCGTTTTTGTCTGTCACTTTTCAAAATGAGACTAGGTTGTTTATAGACTAAGCTTTAAAAGGTTATACCTTAAAGCGGCTTAGCTTCTAAGAGCCTGAGTGACTGGCAACAATCGCTGATTTAAAGACAGGAGAAAGTTATGGCTCGTGAATTTTCACGTACCGACAGAGTGTCGCAGCAAGTTCATAAAGAAGTGGCTAGCATTCTGCAAAATGAATACAAACACCGTGTAGGCGATATGCCGCTTATTACTGTGTCTGATGTAGATGTAACACGAGATTTAGCCCACGCTAAAATTTATGTGACTATCTATAACAGCACAGAAGAAGAAGGCAAAAGACAAATAAAACAGCTGGCCGAGTTTCAGCCGTTTATTCGTAGTATTTTGGCTAAGCGCTTACGCATGCGCTCTGTGCCACACCTTCACTTCTTTGAAGATAAATCAATTATTGAAGGTATGCGCATTTCTAACTTGGTATCGCAAACCGTTGCGGCAGACGACGCGAAGCGAGATACCGACGAGTCAGAAGAGAAGGAATAAATGGCAAGGCGTCGTAAAGGCCGTGATATTAACGGCATAGTATTGCTAGATAAGCCATTAGGCGGTTCTTCAAACCAACTTCTTCAAAAGGTACGTTGGTTGTTCAAAGCTTCAAAAGGTGGTCATACGGGCGCGCTAGACCCTTTAGCCAGCGGTATGCTGCCTTTATGCTTAGGCGAAGCTACGAAGTTTTCTCAGTTCCTATTAGACGCAGAGAAAACCTATGAAGTGACCGCAACCTTAGGTATTCGTACTACTACCTCTGACGCAGATGGTGAAGTCGTTGAAGAAAAGCCGGTGACGGTGGATGAAGAAACGGTTCGAAACACGTGTTTGCAATTCTTAGGGAAGAGCAAACAAGTGCCTTCCATGTTTTCGGCGCTAAAACACCAAGGTAAGCCTCTTTATCACTATGCTCGTCAGGGGATAACAGTTGAGCGTGAAGCCAGAGACATCGAAATATTTGAACTTGAAGTCACGCGAATTGCGTTGCCAGAAGTGGATATGCGCGTTAAATGCAGTAAAGGCACTTATATTCGGTCGTTAGTAGACGATATTGGTCAAATCCTTGAGTGCGGCGCTTACGTCACACGATTGCACCGTACTGAAGTAGCCGATTACCCAACGGATAAAATGGTATCTCTTGATACGCTAATTGCTACTCAAGAAGCATTAGATGAGGGCGACTTTGCTGCACTTGATGCTTTTATGATACCTATGGACACCGCGGTCAGTAGACTGCCTTTGGTCTGCATTAACGATGCTGAAAAACAGCGTTTCGATAATGGTCAAAGTGTTAAAGGCACTTGTAGCGAAGCATTAGTTGTCGGCCAGCCTTACCGAGTTTATTTTGGTGAAAACGAACAAGGTTTGTTTTTAGGCGTAGGTGAAGGCGTTCAAGATCCAAAAGACCAAGTGGGGTCTAATGGCGATATTTTTGTGAATCCAAAAAGACGGGTTGTGTACAACCAATAAAGTTTACACTTTCCCTTGCTAACTCGCGCGCTGTCATTATAATACGCGCTTCATTCCGTCTGGCTGAATTAGTGATCGGCCGGACATAATTTAGGAGAATGTTATGTCACTAACTAAAGACGAAACTGCAACAATCATTGCTGATTATGGCGTAAAAGAAGGTGATACTGGTTCACCTGAAGTTCAAGTTGCGTTGTTAACTCACAACATCAACAAGCTTCAAGGCCATTTTGCTGATCATAAGAAAGACCACCACTCACGTCGCGGTCTTCTACGTATGGTTAGCCAGCGTCGTAAGCTTCTAGACTACCTTAAAGGCAAGAACGCTGAGCGTTATCTTGACCTAATTAAGCGTCTTGGCCTACGTCGATAAGCTTAAGTTTTTAATGAAAAAAGCACCCTAGGGTGCTTTTTTTATGCCTGTAAAACATTGCCTCCATAGTAAATGTTGCGTATGTTTAGCATTGGTAATGCTTTAAGCATATGGAAATGATTAATAATAAGAGGGATGTATGTCATCAAATATTGATTACTCAACGTATTCATTGGAAGAATTGAAGCAAGCTCGCGCCACAATTGATGAAATTGAGCACCCAGAACGGGCGCAAGAGTTAGAAGAGCGAATTGTGAAGTTTGAATTACCAGAAGCTTCATCCACAGAAGCTTCGTCCACAATAGCTACCTCCCCAGTAGCTACCGCACGAGTTTTAAGAAAGGGAAAGGTTTCCTTTCATGGTAAAGCGTCAGAATTCTTTTCTATTTGGATTGTGAACCTATTGCTTAGTATTGTGACACTGGGTATCTATTCTGCGTGGGCAAAAGTAAGAACCAATCGATATTTTTATGGAAATACTGATATTGATGGTCATCGGTTTTCCTATCTAGCGAATCCATTACAAATTTTAAAAGGCCGTATTATTGCGGTGTGTTTATTTGCTAGTTATTTCATTTTAAGTGCAGTAAGTCCTATTGCAGGCGCAGTCATGGTGTTGGCTTTAATGCTACTCACGCCCTTTATGATAGTGCTAGGTCAACGTTTCAGTATGCGTATGACGGGCTATCGAAATGTTCGATTTAAATTCAATGGTGGCTTTGGTGGCGCGTTTGTGGTTTTCGTAGTATTGCCTATCGTTAGCATGTTTACCTTGTACTTAATGTTGCCATGGGCGCTTAAGAAGATAGACGAATACCTAGTTGACGAATCTGCTTTCGGTGACATCAGATTTACTACGAAATTGAGCACGGGATCTTATTATCTTGCGTCACTTGGCGCTGTGGGTATAGTCGTGGCAGTGTTTATCGTTGGTGCTAGTGTAATGGGTTTTGGCTTTAGTAGCCTTATTGAAACATTAGAAAACGGCGCACCTTTAGTGATGCTCGCTCTGCTCGGCATGTACCTTATTGCTTTTGCCATTTCATCTAGCTTTTATACCGCCCTTATTCGCAATCATATTTATGAAAATAGTGAAATACCAAACGTGGCGCAGTTTAATTCTAATGTGGGTGTAATGCCTTTGGTATGGCTTAGAACCACTAACGTTATTGCTATTGTTCTTTCCTTAGGGTTCGCTATCCCATGGGCGAAAATTCGCAGTGCTCATTTCTTTGCTAATGCAACTGAGGTCACTGTGTTATCAGGTATTGATAGCGTTACATCCGTTAACACCGGTTCTGTGGGCGCTACAGCTGAAGAAGCGGCTACGTTGTTCGATGTTGATGTCGCATTAGGCTAGCCTAGTGATACACGGGCAGTTATATCAATCAAAAGATTCAGCGGTAACATCAGTTATCGCGAATATTGAAAACAATACATTGATCATTCGTTTATTAAATGGTGACAAGCGTGTTAAGGATGAGCAATGTGTGACAACAAGCCGTCTAGAAATAGACGCGAGCGATATTGCTGAAAATGGTGAAAGTGCCGGCGTTGGCAGAAGTGAAAGCACTGAGCCGCTAAGGTTTCAGCAATCTGAAGTTAATGCGAAGTCGAAACTGGGCAACTTGCCTCGAGAAATCATCTTACCTAATGCTCGCTTACTGGTTTGTACTCCATCACCACTGTTAAATCAGTGGTTAGATGGTGGGGCAGGTAGTCGTATCTCTCAAATGGAAACGAAAAAGCCTTGGTTAATCGCGAGTGTTTTATTAGTACCACTTTTACTCTACGTTATTTTTGTACAGGGTATGCCATGGGCGGCCGTTAAATTTGCTGACCAAATACCATATTCCATTAAAACCGTAGCTTCACAGCATACGTTGAGTGCATTAGATTATTCTATGCTGGAGCCTAGCACGCTACCCGATTGGCAACGTGAGCAGTTAATGATGGGGTTCAACGCCGTTGTAGAGCAAGTTAGCGAACCCGGTACTGAGAATGATATTCGGGTACATTTCAGAAATTCCGAGCTCATTGGCCCCAATGCCTTTGCGCTACCCGACGGTACCATCGTGTTTACCGATGATTTGGTTGCACTGGTAGATGGTGACCAAGCATTACTTGACGCCATATTGTTACACGAAATTGGCCATGTGGCGCAAAACCATTCCATGCAAATGGTGGCCGAGTCTTTATTTGCCACCCTGGCGATAAGTTACTTTTTCGGCGATTTAAGCGGAGCAATTGAAGCTTTTATGGGAATAGGTTCTAGTGTTGTACAAAACCAATACTCACAAAAGCATGAATGGCAAGCTGACAACTTTGCTATTTCGAAATTAAAATTAATGCACCGAGATACCGCTGACTTTGCGGACGTAATGCGTAAACTATCGAACGAAACTGACCAGCAGGGCGCTGAAAATAGCTGGTTTCAATCTCATCCCTCAACCAAAGCACGTATAGAGAATGCTGAAAGCGCAGCATATCATGATTGATTGGTATTAGTCGTTCTAGTGGTAATACCGGGTGGAATACTTAGTGTTTATACCTAGTAGAATGCCTAGTGTTAGTGCCTAGATTTTGGCGTGTTTGTCTGTGTGGAAGATAGTGCGATTTCGGCCGTCATCTTTTGCCTGGTAAAGTGCGTCATCGGCTTCTTTAATTAGCGTTTCAACCTGCAAGACAGTGTCATGTTGAGACATGGGTATTTGCGTCACGCCAATACTTACCGTAATTCTATCTGCTCGCGAGTAACGTAATTCTGCAATCCTTTCATGCAAATACTTACAATAGAGTCGGGCATTGTCCTGAGTTGAGTTATATAACACTATCAGAAATTCTTCGCCGCCCCAGCGGGCAACAACGTCAGTTTTTCGTGTGGCAGATTTCAATGTTTTTGATAGTAAAACAATAACCTCATCGCCCACATCGTGACCGTGCTTATCATTAATGTTTTTAAAGAAATCTATATCAATGAGTAAGAAGGACACAGGAACGAATTTTCGATTTACCTGATCGAGTAGCTTACGAATATCTGCCGAGGCAGCACGACGATTGAGTAAGTTGGTAAGCGGGTCGAGACGGGAAAGTAGTGTTAGCTCGTCGGTTTTTAATTCCAAACTGTCTCTTACTTCTATTAGCTCTTGATAAAGCTTGTCACGGCTTTTAGCTGAATGCATAGACCAGTAGAGTTGTTCGCCATGCAGTGTAACATTTGCCAGCACAGGTAACCGTTCTTGCTGCGCAGTAACCAACGTCATTTGAAGTTCCGAAAATCTACCCGTATCGAGTAATGACGGTCTCACATAGCTTTCAAAAAAAATTAAACTCGCCCGCGAAATAATACTGGAAACGTTACTTCCCGCCATATCTTCTCGTGAAGATCCGAGAAATTCCAGTGCATCTTTATTGCAGTAATCGATACTTCCGGATCGTAAATCCGACACTAAAAGTAAACTTGGAAAAAGGTCGAGCAGTTCCTCATTCAAGAGACAAACTGCTCTATTTTTTCTGCAATAGTGACTGGGTTCGTCATATGCAAACAATGGCCGTGAGCATCAATCACTTCAAGCGATGACAAAGGTGTTTTTTCATGCATATATTTCCCCACTTCGACTGCTGCTAATGAGTCGCTGCGACTTTGCAGAATAAGAGAGGGAAAAGAAATTGTCGGAAGGACATTTCTATAATCGGAAAAGAAGGTGGCCTTTGCAAAAGGTTTCGCATATTTAGGGTCGGTAGAACAAAAGCTGCTTTCCAATTCTTTTACTAAAGTGGGGTCGTTCTCTCCCCCCATCACTAATGGCGCAAGGTAACTCGCCCATCCAATGTAGTTTTTGTCCATTAGGTTAATAAGCTCTTCCAAGTCTTCTTTTTCGAAACCACCAAAGTAGTCTGGCGGTAAATTCAGAAAACAAGGAGAAGGGCATATTAATACAAAATTTGAGAAATGTTGCGGGGCGATAACTGAAGCGAGGTAGCCAATAATGCCGCTCACTGAATGCCCAATAAACGTGACCTCGGTTAACTCAAGCGCTTCACAAATATCGATAACATCTTGTGCATATCCTTCTAATTCTTCATACCGAGATTTATCAAAAGCACTAACATTAGATTTTCCACAACCCAAATAGTCAAACAGCACGATTTTGTATTTTTGCTCAAGATAGGGGGTAAGGTACTTCCACATGTTTTGGTCACAACCAAATCCATGTGCAAGCATAAGTGTTTTTGTGCCTGATCCAATAACGTTTACGTTATTGTTGTCGATAATATGATTAGCACTGGATTGAAAAATCATAGTAGTAGCCTGTTCTAACTTGAGCAAAAAAATAGCCTGAAAATAGCAACACAATGCTGCCCACTTATATAATGTTTATAGCATCGAAGAGAAACAGAATATATGCTACTTAAGGTGAATAACGTCAGCGCAAAAAAAAGGAGCTGATAGGCTAATGCCAGTCAGTTAAGCTGACTGGCATTAGCTGATAGGCTCCTTTCAAAATACATTCAAATTTGAGGCTAAGATTAATTAGCCTTCAGATACGCTCGCTGTAGATGAAGGCGCAGAGTTTGTAGAACTCGTTGTGCTTCGTGAAACTACTTTGGTGGCTATCTCTCTTAACTCATTTTCAAGGCTGGTAATGCGCCCAGAAAGGGAACTGTTACGCTGCTCTAACACCGATAATTTGTCAGACAAGTTGCGTACTTGTTGTTCGCTGCTGCGTTTATCGCCAGAGACTTGTTCTAGTTGAACATTCAAGGCTAGAATTTCATCAGCCAAAGAAGCCAACTGATTTTTCACTGAGCCAACTTGGCTCTGCTGGCTAGTCACATCATCGGCAACCTTCTTAATGTTGCCCTGAAGCGCAGTTTGAACATTACCCACTCTATCACCCAAGTCAGCAATTTCTTTTTGATTGCGGCGCCACGCTGAAGCCCAAAGTTTGTCCATCTGTTCCCACAAATCATTGGTCTTACTGGCCAGTTCATTTACTTTAACCTGCAATGCAACAGTCGACTCACCCATTTCTTCACCAGTAGCAGAAAGCTTTTTCTCTAATTCAAGAATGCGTTTTTCAGCTTGAGAAGCGACTACTTTTTGTTGTTCTACCAATGTGTACAAGTAATAACATCCGCCACAGGCACCAAGCGCAATAAGTGCGATAAGGAATACCCAGAGACCATTACCGCCACCACTGCTTTTTTCTGGGGTTTTAGGAGAGGGGCTGGTAGGCGATGAGGAATTCGAAGGCGCTTTAGTTGGCGTAGGCTGACGCTTTTTTTGATAATCGCGACGATCTTCATCATCTAAACGAATAGTTGGAAAATCATCATTATTCGAATTATTTGCCATAAGTTCTCTATTTTCTCTTGTTAAAGCATTGGGTTAGCTGCTGCCTACCTAGATGTAGGCGCAGTAACCGAAATATCATTGTTAGCGCATAATAACATCGATATTATATTGAATTAATTATAAATACCAATGGCGATTACGTATCGCTGTCAAACCATTCTACACGATACAAATCGCGACGACGATCTAGATAATTCCTAACAGAACCTTCATTTTGAAGTTTAGTCAGTTTATCTAAATCTAGGTCTACGATCAGCGTCATTTCCGTATTTGGTGTGGTTTCTGACACAATAGCATCGTGGGGGAATGCAAAGTCGCTAGGTGAAAACACCGCAGTTTGACCGTATTGAATATCAACATTGTCTACTTTGGGTAAATTACCCACACTGCCTGCTATAGCCACATAACATTCATTTTCAATGGCGCGGGCTTGGGCACAACGTCTAACCCGTAGATAGCCGTTCTTGGTATCTGTCCAAAAAGGAACAAATAGAATCTGCATTTCTTGCTCAGACAGCAACCGTGCAAGTTCAGGAAATTCTACGTCGTAACATATCAGTACCCCGATTTTCCCGAAATCTGTATCGAACACTTTAAGGCTATTACCGCCTTTCATTATCCAATCTTTCTTTTCGTGTGGGGTAAGGTGTAGTTTGTACTGACTTTCTATGGTGCCATCGCGCTTACAAATATAGCTAACGTTGTATAGCTCATCTTCTTCTACCACAGGCATAGAGCCCGCAATAATAGTGATATTGTACGACACAGCAAGGTGCGAAATGGAAGTCAGAATTTCATCGGTATAGGTGGCTAAGTGCCATATAGCATCAATTGAAGTATCAGACGGGCTCAGCCCCATTAAAGGTGCGTTAAAAAATTCAGGAAACAATGCCACATCGCAGGAATAATCCGATAACGCGTCTACGAAATATTCAACTTGCTGAAGGAGTTCTTCCACATTGTTGAAGTAACGCATTTGCCATTGAATACATCCGATACGGGCGCTCGACTTGCGACCAGTTATAAGCGATGGATTATTAGGCTCATAATAGATGTTGTGCCATTGCAGTAGCGTGGCATAGCCTTTCGAGGCTTCATCCTCAGGCAAATAGGCACTGAGGACCTGTTTTACTTCAAAACCATTTGATAGCTGAAAAGTGAGAATAGGATCGTAAATGTCTTTAGATTTTACTTGTTCAATGTATTCATAGGGAGACAGTTCTTTCGCATAATTTTTATAAGTAGGAATGCGCCCGCCAGCCATTATTGACTTCAAGTTCAGGTTTCTACATAACTCTTTGCGCGCCTCGTACAAACGACGGCCTAGTCTTAGCCCTCGATAGTCGGGGCAAACGATGACTTCAACACCATACAATACGTCTCCATTTGGATCGTGAGTAGTAAGATAAGCATCGCCAGTAATTTCATCGTAGCTGTGTTTATCGCCGAATTGGTCGTAATCCACAATGACTGAGATAGCGAACGCCACCACCTTTCCTTTGTCTTCAATACATATTTGACCTTCGGGGAACGTGGTGACTTGTGCCTTAAAGTTATTGTAAGGCCAAGCTCCTCCAACGTTTGCATACACGTTATCCATTAACGCTTTAACGTCGTTATAGTCATCTAGGCGCAAATTACGCAGCGCTAAATGATGTTCGGTTTCTTCAATGACTGTTTGATCCTGACTCATGCCTTTACCACCAGTGGTTGTTTTCCATATTTGAGCATAATTATTTCCGTGGGGCTAACGGTATTAATGCTTGTGTCATCTAGGTTTTAAAGCAAGTTTTATTCCTATTAAAACCAATGCGTTATAATCAAGAGGTTAGGCTTTCATTTATTGTTCGTTAATTGTGCATTTAAAGCTTGCTGTGTGAGTAACTTAAGCGTATAAATCCGCATCCAATTACTCGTGCTAACGCCGTATAAAGTCAAAATTAATCATGGAACGTTTCTCGTTAGATTTACCTTCACCCCTTTATGTTTTTGATGAAAATTATTTCAGTAATATTGTCAGCGATTTACAAGAAAAGGGCTTTAGTATTAGGCCGTTAGGCGTGCCAGAGTTTGTTATAGATGCATTGGTCGCCTGCCAAGATACATTGTCCAAGCAAGCATATCGGCGCGCGGGGATTGGTCGGGCTCAACAATTTCAACACCACGAAAAAGTAAGAAGCGATGAGATATGTTGGATAGACGGCACCTCTTCAGAAGGGCAGTTGTGGCTAGAATGGTGTGAAGCGTTAAGGCTCTATATTAATCGCCATTTATTCATGGGGTTATTTTCGTTCGAGAGCCACTTTGCCTGTTACGCCCCCGGTAATTTTTACAAACGTCATCTCGATGCTTTCAAAGGTGAAAGCAATAGAATGCTATCGGTGGTGACCTATTTAAATGATGATTGGCAAGCTACAGAGGGTGGCGAGTTAGTATTATATGCTAGTGAACAAGATGACATTGGCGTGAGAGTGTTACCTGAAAAAGGCACTATCGCCATTTTTCTTAGTGAGGTATTTCCGCACGAGGTACTCACCGCAAAACGTGAGCGGCATTCAGTTGCGGGGTGGTTTAGGTTAAATACCAGTATTAATGAAAATATTGATCCACCAAAGTAATTCACCTATGGCTAAACCCTTGCTTCTAATGCTAGTATCGAAACTATAAGTCAAAAGTATAATTCCCAAGTAATGCAGTTACTGTTAAACCCCAACAGTAGGTTATTGGCTTATAATATCGTAGATAGTTAAACCCTCCATTTAACAGATGTGGTAACTACGATAAGTCTTAGGGACAAGAAAAAAAAGTGATTGGTTGAATGTTGGAAAAAATTCCTGCTCCCACCTCAAAAGAGGATTTGCGCGTTCTGGTTATCGACAACCAGGGTTTAGTGCACGATGTAGTAGCCTCTGCGTTGCATGCTATTGGTATCAAACATGTTGTGAGTGCATTTAATGCCTTTCACGCTATTCGTTTGTGTGAAGAAAAGCGTTTTGATTTCGTGCTGCTTGCATTCAATGTGAGTCACGACAAAGACGGCTTTCATTTATTCGAAGAGCTAAAGCACTTAAATCATATCAATGACACCACTACGGTTATCTTTCTAAGTGCCGAAACATCACCAGAATTGGTTAATTGTATTGTTGAGTTGCAGCCTGACGATTTCTGGGTGAAACCGTTGAAGCCAAGCAGTATCGAGTCTCGTTTAAATTACTTACTCCAGATACGCTATAAGCTTCATAAAATGCTGCATTGTATGAAGGTTGGCGACTATTCTACTGCGATGTACTATGCAGAGCGCCAATTAAAAGACATGTCATTATCCGACTATCACCCCAGAATTAGGCGCCTAATTGGCGAATGTTTGCTGCAACTGCGTGACTATGAAACGTCTGAAAATTACTACCGAGAACTACTGCAAACCATGGATCATGCGTGGGTGCATATTGGCTTAGCCCGTTCGTTATTGCGTCAGGATGAGCTAGAAGAAGCTCAACTCTTGGTTGAAGACTTATTACTACGCCCAGACACTCGATTTTTAACCTACGACTTGCTAGCACAGTACTTTATTGAAAAAGAGCAGTTCGAGTTGGCTTACGAACAAATGAAACAAGCGAGTAAGTTAGCACCTCGTAATATTGAACGTAATAAGCGATTGTGGGATTTGGCCAGGCTCAACCACGACAAAGTAGGTCAGTTGTCTGCGGTTCAAAATATGGCGAAGTTTGCCAAAAATTCTATTCATGATTCACCTGAGCTTTCTTTAAATGTAATTCGTTCTACCATCGATTTAGCCACTAGCCTTGGCGCTGGGGAAGGTGATAGATACATACAACGTGCGCAAAATGACTTGGAAGAGATCAGTCAGCAAAAAGGGGTTCAAATCCAACTTGGCGACCAAATTGATGTTATTAAAGCGCGTATGTTGTGCCTTCGAAATCAAAAGAAGTCGGCTGAGGAAATCATGAACGCCAGTTCAGTGCATACCACTGGGCAATCGATGGAAGATAACCTAGACAAAATGAAAGCTTTTCATGAGCTAGGCATGCGTGAGCAGTGCATCAGTATTTTAGAAAAGCTTAAAACGCAAATTGAGGGTGATACCTTTTCTTCGCAAGTCGTCGATGAATATCTCAAGCAAGAGTCTATTGAACGCACAGAGATACAGTTCACGACTAAAGAATTGAAGAACATGGCTACGGTGCACTATAAAGAGAACCGGTTGCAGCCTGCTTACAATAACTTGCGACAAGCACTTACTATTTCGCCTAAAGACAAACAAATTGCATTGAGTTTAATGAAGGTGTTGCTTCAACTGCACAGCACCCAACCATTGAATGATGAGCAACTGGAAGTGGTTACACTGGCAGCACGCATGTTAACTAACGAAAAGTTATCAGCTTCACAAGCAGACAAGCGCGATCAGTATATTGATAAGTTAGGGCTTGAGGTAGAAGCGCCTAACGATAAGGAAGCCTTGGGCGTTCTTGGTCACCCTACAGCATAAATGAATACATTAGACAGTGAGGCTTGCTCTGTATAGTTTGCCTGCACAAACTAAATAATACTCGGATATAAAGCAGATATAAAAAAGGGATGGTTTTTAAACCATCCCTTTTTTAGTTTTAAACCGCCAGCATTTATTTACGGGGGTTATTTTTGATGAATTTACTTAGCTGAACGGCGGCGAAAGGTTAGCACACCCGCCATTAGTGCTAAAATGAAGCCCATAGAACCACCAGAATCGTTATCAACTTCAACTACATCGTCACCATCATCTGGAAATTCTGCTTCTAAGTTGAAGGTTGCAATGAACGGGTCGTGATCTGAGCTGCGGAATGGACCTACATCAGTAAATGCATAGCCGTCTTCATCAGCGTAATAGGTCAGCGCTTGATCATACTGGAATTGGTAAACTTCAGGAGAGTTAATACTCCAATGTGCTCCATCTACCGCATCAGCAAGCATGGTTTCACTTGCTAGCACATGGTCTAAGCTGCCCACTTGCTCTGTACCGTAGAACCAGTAAGAGTAACCTTCAGCATCAAACTCTTCTGCAAGATTTACGTAACCATAATTAGCCGTTACTTCTACAGAGGCACCATCGTCCATACCTGTATTTGCTGCGGTCATTACCGTGTAACCTTGGGTTTCAGCGGTGTAGTCGGTAAGTACTGCAACCGGATCTTCAGCACTGTACGAGTTCAAGTCACCTAATACTAAAATACGCTCAGGTAAGCTTTCATCGCTTAATGCTTCACCTAGTGTAATAGCAGCAGATACACGAAGTGCATTACAGCTACCTTGGATGGTATCCGTTTCACTGACTGCTTCAGCAAGATCTTCACCACACTCTGAACCTTTCGATTTAAAGTGGTTAACGGCAACAGCAAAGGTTTTACCGCTTTCAATGTGGGCAAACGATTGAATTAAAGAAGGGCGCATTTGTGCAACGCTGTCTTCATCAATTTGCTGCATTGGCATGTCTACTACTTGTGCATCACCTTCAGGCGTTACAATAGTTGCGCGGTATAACAAACCAACAGTAATTGCATCAGTACCAATTGCTGTGCTATCAGCAGTGCTGATGAATGAGTACTGTTCGGTATCGGCAAGTTCTGCATTAACAGCAGCGACTAGGCTAACGATAGCGCTGTCATCGCCAAAACCGTCGTTTTCAATTTCCATTAAGCCAACCACGTCAGCGTTTAAGCCTACAATGGCTTCAACGATACGTGCTTCTTGTAAAGCGAATTCAGTTTCGTCTTCAGCGCCACGGTTTGCATCGAAATCGAAGGTTACATCGCCGTTTGCATCTACTTCGCCATTGAAGTAGTTCAGAACGTTGAAGGTAGCAATTGATAAGTTACCTTCAGTTACCACTGGGTTCGCTTCGCGAGTAGAAGTTACTGTAATCACTTCGGTAGGGTTAATTCTAAACGCACCGAAGCTATAGTTTAGCGGGCCGCTTGCAGACACAGTATCACCAATACGAATAGCATTTGCGTAGCTAAAGGTAGGGAAGTAGTTAATGCTGTCTGGGTAACTAGCACTGCTGTTATCTTCGATTTTAAGTAAGCTGGCTTCTGAGGCTGCAACTGCTTCAACGTATGCGTCTGAAAGTGGTGCTGCTACGTCGCTAGGCTGGCGTTTAACGCTGTCACTTACTTGAATTTCGCCGTAACGCCACAAATCGTTTGTGCTAGTTACCGTTGCATCAACAACAGAAGCTAGCATGCCTTCAAATGGCTCAAGAGAATAATCGTAAGGCATATCGATAGTCGTCATCAATACGTCATCGCTTGCGCCACAATCAAGTGCAGTCACATCGCTGTCTAAGTTAAGCGTAGTCATGCCGTAGTTTTCAACTACTTCACCGTATAGGCGAGCAACGTTACCTACCGCAATAGTAGTGCTACCGTTAACGAAAATACCTTCAGAAGTGGCATCATCACCATCGCTATCCACTGTTTCTTCTTGTAAGAAGAAACCGCCCGCACCCATGCCAGTAACGATGGCTTCAACAATATGGCTGTTACCAACTTCTTCTGAAGCATCGCCGCTCCCTTGAATGGTACTAATAAGGGTTGCTGCATCAGCACAAACGCCTAGCTCAATAACGGGCTCTTCTGGTGGAACTTCATCATCACCGCCGCCTTCAGTACTAAAAGTACCTTCAGGGAAGGGAGTTGTTGCAGCCGCATTGGTCGCGGTATCATCTAATGCGTCAACGCCACTGTAAGTCCAGTTGTCAGACGAGAAAGTCCCGCCATTAGCGACTGAACCATCTTTTCGGTAAGCCCAACCGTCTAGGTATTCCCATGCTGTGCCGTTACCATCAACATTAATGTCACCGAAAGTATCAACAACGGCTTCGTTTTCGAAAAGCTCTACCGCATCATCGCCATTAATACCCATGGCCGAAGTATCGTAGTCTGGTGCATAACCGAAAAACTCAGTAAAACCATCAATTTCAGATGCTACGTAAATATAACTACCCGCTGAGGCGCTATCTGCTGGGAAAGTAAATTCTACGCCATCAGTGCCGCCGCCATTGTTGGCTGAGCCAAGCCCGTAGACCGATAAATCTGGAATATCGTTTACAACGTAAAGTTCAACAGCTTTAGGAAGGCCGCCGGTAAGTGACGCATCAACAACACCGCTGATAACTAAGTCGCTGGCATTGGCCGAAAATGCAGTAAGAATACCTGCTGTTATAAGTGACAATGGAGTTTTCACTGGTTGTTTCCCTCTTAGGTCTTTTATTATTAGGTCTGTCAAAGCAGACCCTCTTTGTTATTGCTAGACCTAGCCTATAACTATAATGTCAACGCAGGAATGACTTAACGTTATTCAAGTTTATTTTTAATATGTATATATAAATCAGCGTCTTAGTCTATTCAAATAAAGTTATTTATGACATTGGCTCGTCATAAAAGGCATTTTGCATCTATAAATAACACTACAAAGACTAAAAATTCTTCAGTGCACGCTTCTTATCGCTAGACGATAAACCCCCACATTAAGTATTTTTTAGCGTATCGCAAAACCAAGTATGATCATCAATAACTTGCTTTGCATAATGATTAGCACTACTGATTAGCGCACTATTTGTATGGTGGTTTAACGCTTTTACGGCGCTTTTCGCAAACCGTGTACTTCGCCTGTCACCACGACAATGGGCTAACGCAAGGGTGTAGCCGCACAGTTTAGCGAAATAACCAAAGTCTCCATTTCGCGCTTTATTTCCCATACCAATATCATGGGGATCTAATCCTACTTTGGCGTGGTGGCGTGAGCGAATTAACCAGTGTGCATTGTCCCAAATAACTTCATCTAGCAATAAATCTGGACGGCGCTGCATTCGTCGTTGGCTCCGTGCGGTTAAATGAGCAGGGTTCAATCGATTCACCGGACACACATTATCGAAGTAGAATAAGGGCGCGGCTTTTCGCTGTTGTTTTACCTCAACAATATGGCAATAACGAAAACTTTCAGCGTTATGCGGTTTTTTGGGGCCAACTAAGAAATAGAAACGGCGCATATTTACCGAACCGGTTCCGGCATTTTCCCTGCTGGTGATATCAACAATGTCATCATCCATATAGGGTGCGAATGCCGTTAACACCTGCTGATGTTCTGCTGGGCTCAGCGGCGTGTATTTATCGGTGATGTGTTTAAATTTTAGGCCATCCTGCGTTAAATGAACCGCTTTAGCTAGCGCACTTTTAGATTCGAACTTTTCACCGCAAGACGAACGTTCCAATGCTTTGCGATAGAATTTTTTCAATTTTCCATCAGGCTCTTGTTCCATTGCTTCATTGATAACCGTCGCATCTTCAGTTACGCGTTGGCATGTTGCCACGTACTCTTGAATGAAAAGAGATTGAGCATGTTTAACCTGGTGGGGGTCTACTGCAGGTTTTAACGGGTCTGGCATGTCTATCAAAAAGCGGCCTTCAGAAATACCTTTGCAATGAGCTTCTACCAGAGACAGTGAAGTAAGATAGCGAAGAATATCCCAATGCGCATAGCCAACACAGGCATCGTCAAAATCGTTCGGCGTAAAAATAACGGTGTCGCCGTGTGAGCCTTCCTCAGTGAGAAAACCAAAATTAGACGTATGGCAATCACCCATTACACTGGTCAGAGACATCGAAAAGCATGCTTCTGGCACTGGTAAGTGGCGATTTGCTAGGTCTGCATAAAATAGTTGTGCGCTACCGCGGTAAAATACAAACGGGCTTAAGGCCATTTTTAAATGTTTAGCTAAGTGGGAAGAAGGTCGGGTGCCATCAATTTTAGCAATTTCTTGATTAAGAAATTTCGCGCGATCCATAACTGCAATGCCGTTGTAACAATGATGGCGTTAACATTACCTTTATTGGTTTTTGAATGCGAGGCTTGCGTGGGGAGGTGGAATGTGAGAAATTTCGCTTGTTCGGGATTTTTGCGATTAATTTATATTATTGATTGGTAAATTTGATTGAAACATTCAAAAATACCAATTAGTTTTTTTAAAAAAACCGCGCTATTCTTATCACCAGTTTCAACGAAGTCGAGTTTAACCAAAACCGATTCTGGTTGGTTGCACTGGGCTTTGTAATATTTCGTACTATTTGTATTGGATAGGACTTTACTAACAATACAAAATTTATTCACTTAATGGAGAAAGTAAACATGGCATTAATTAACACTGCTATCAAACCGTTCAAAGCACAAGCATTTAAAGACGGCGAGTTCATCGAAGTAAGCAGCGAAGATATCAGCGGTAAGTGGGCAGTATTTGTTTTCTATCCAGCAGATTTCACTTTTGTATGCCCAACTGAGCTTGGCGACATTGCTGATAAGTACGAAGAGCTTCAGTCTCGTGGCGTAGAAGTATTCTCAGTATCTACTGATACTCACTTCACTCACAAAGCGTGGCACGATTCGTCTGACACTATCAACAAAATCAAGTTTGCAATGATTGGCGACCCTACTGGTGAAATCACTCGCAACTTCGATTGTATGCGTGAAACTATGGGTCTTGCTGACCGTGCAACATTTGTTGTTGACCCAGAAGGTATCGTTCAAGCGATGGAAATTACTTCTGAAGGTATCGGCCGTGATGCAGACGACCTAGTTCGCAAAATCAAAGCTGCTCAGTACGTTGCTTCTCACCCAGGTGAAGTTTGCCCAGCTAAATGGAAAGAAGGCGAAGCTACACTAGCTCCTTCTCTTGACCTAGTAGGCAAAATCTAAGCAACCGCTTAGCGCTTATAAGTAAGTATGGGAGTGGGTCTCCACTCCCTATCTAATTAATTTCCAATTCCTGCTTATATTGTTAGCCTGAAAAATGGTTGGCGGGGATCGGCGTGTCGAAAATAAGGCAGACTACCGTGTTAACTAAAGAAATTTTACAAGCGTTGAAAGGCTATGCTGAGTCAATGCAGAAAAACGTAACCTTCGTCGTACAGACCGGTGAACACAGCAAGCGTGAAGAGCTTGTGTCGTTTCTGTCCGACATTGCTGGTGTAAGTGACAAACTAAACCTTGAAGAGCGCGACACTAACGGTGTTTTACGCAGCTCAATCAGCTTTTTACTAGAAGCTGATGGTGAAGATACAGGCATTCGCTTTTCTGGTATTCCTGGCGGTCACGAATTTAACTCGCTTATCTTAGGTATGCTTCACGCATCAGGTACCGAGCTTAAAATTGATGACAGCGTAAAAGCGATTGTTAAAGGCGTTAAAGAAGAACTTAACTTTGAAGTTTTTATCAGCTTAAGCTGCCATAACTGCCCAGAAGTCGTTCAAGCGCTTAACCAATTTGCACTACTTAATCCAAACATTACGTCTGAAATGATTGACGGTGGATTGTATCAAAACGTAGTAGCAGAACGTGATATTCAGGGCGTTCCAAGCGTTTACCTTAATGGTGAGCTATTCGCTAATGGTAAGGTCGATGCATCGGTTCTTATCGATAAACTTATCGAACGTGACCCTTCGCTAAAAGAGGCGAACAAGGGTGAGTCGTTACCGCTACAAGACGTTACCGTAATTGGTGGTGGTCCAGCGGGCGTGGCATCAGCGATATACAGCGCACGTAAAGGTTTAAAAGTGACTGTGGTTGCCGATCGTTTCGGTGGTCAAGTGAAAGATACAATGGGTATTGAGAACCTTATCTCGGTATCTAAAACTACCGGCCCTGAGCTAGTAGGTAACTTAATGGAACACATGAACGATTACGATATTACGCTTAAAGAGCACGTTCGTGTTGATTCTGTAGAACAAGGTAATATTAAAACTATTACGCTTTCTTCTGGTGAGCAAATTCGTACTCGTTCAATTGTTGTTGCAACAGGCGCACGTTGGAGAGAACTTGGTGTGCCAGGTGAGAAAGAAAACGTAGGTAATGGCGTGGCGTACTGCCCACACTGCGATGGTCCTTTCTTTAAAGGTAAAGACGTTGCAGTTATTGGAGGTGGCAACTCGGGTATTGAAGCGGCACTTGATTTAGCGGGTATTGTTAAATCGGTAACGGTATTTGAATTCATGCCAGAACTTAAAGCTGACCAAGTACTGATTGACCAAGCTGAAAAACGTGAAAATATCACGATTATCAGAAACGCAGCGACGCATCAAATCACTGCTGAGAATGGAAAAGTTAATGCTATCGAGTATCAAGATCGCAATACTACAGAACTCCATACTCTCCCGCTTTCGGGTGTGTTCGTACAGATTGGCCTAGTACCAAACAGTCAATTCATGGAAGGCGTGGTTGACATGAGTAAGTACGGTGAAATCGTTATCGATACTAAGTGCAACACGTCTGCACCAGGTATATTTGCAGCCGGTGATGTTACAACAGTACCTTACAAGCAAATCGTTATTTCAATGGGCGAGGGTGCAAAAGCGTCATTAGCAGCATTTGAATACTTGCTAAGCCACGAAGTCATAGAGATGGACGAAGAAACACAAGCTGCCTAATTATTATTTCTAATAATTAGCGCAATACATAAGGCCGACTTACTCACGTAAGTCGGCCTTTTTTATGAAGAGAATTTCGCGCTATTTATCCTCAATAAAATATCAAATAGGAATAATTATTGTTTTCATTAGCCGCTGTTTTTTGGTAATTTATACATAACATCAGTTGATCAGAAAACGCGTAATAAAACCTTACAAGGCTAAGCATTAAACCTGCCGGGTGACGGCTATTTTTCGCTTGCCGAGCGTTTAAACATTTCAGCACCAATAAAAATATATAAAGGTAAGTTATGTTCATGTTATTTGCCGCAAGCGGCCTTTCTCTAGCCTCTATAGCGGCAGTCTATCAAAGTTGGCGGCGTCAAACTGGCCCTATGCTGTATGTGGGGATAGGCGTTTGGCTTCTATCTTCTATAGCCTGGTCACTCTCTGTGGGTTGGGAGTTTGGAGTACTATACGCGTTATGTTTGCCCGGCCTTTTGGTGTGGCCGTTTATTGCAATGAATCAGTCTCACATGGCTGTACCGCTTCAAATCCCCCAGCCCAGAAAACTAGACTTTTCTCCTCGCACATCAATTCAGCATGCTTTGCACTACATCGTAGTTTTGCTGCTGTTACTGGTATTTAGCGTTGTTGCATCACTAGCGATTTGTGCATTATTACCGATGGATATAACAGGGCAGTTAGCTACCTGTATGGTGATATCACCCATCATTTGGGGGCTTGCAGTTTACCACTACCTAGCTACATCGAAAAAAATTAAAACGGTTGGCGGCTATCTTGTAGCAACAGCAGTAAGTGTAGCAATACTGATGGCAATGCCAATTTAGGAATTAAAATGAACAAAGCGACAAAACAATCAGCCCTAAATGCACATAGCTGGGTTGGCGTATTTTTAAGCGTACTCCTTTTTTTGGTCTGCCTGTCAGGCACTATCGCCGTATTCCATTTAGAATTTGAACGGTGGGAACAACCGCATATTCCCGAGTTTGAATCCGTCGAGGATGGGGCAGTAGAAAAGGCGATGGACAGCTTTTTAACTAAGCATCCCGAAGAAACAGATCATCTATTTGTGGTGCTCCCTACATCAGGTATTCCAAGGTTGGTAGTAGAGAACGACCACGCCGCATACTTTGCAGATGAACAAGGTAATTTGCTTGAAAAAGAAAATGTAGCCTTCACCCAAATGTTGGTGGATTTACATTTGTACCTCAACTTACCGCATAGCTGGGGGATGATACTGGTGAGTGCCTTAGGCGCCATAATATGTACCCTTATCATCACAGGAGTTATCGCCCATAAGCGTATAGCGAAAGATGCGTTTAAACTTAGAAGAGGCGGCAATGGTCAACAAAGCCAAATTGATTTGCACAATCGCTTTGGCCTTTGGGCATCACCATTTCATTTAGTCATTGCAATAACAGGAACCTATTTTGGTTTAGCCGGTATCGTACTGGTGCTAGTGGCACAATTAAATTATGGCGGTGACAGGGATGCGGTAATAAACCAAGTATTTACCCCCGACCCAGTCATTGAAGCGCAAGAAGGTAAACCAGCGATAGGTAAAGCCATCGCGCAAATGGAAACCATAGCCCCAGAAAACCCGCTTATATTTGTGACTGTTCACGAGGTGAACAAACCTGAACAGTTCATTGAAATTTATGCACAAGTACCTGGGCGAATGATATACGGTGAAGCATATCGATTTGATACCGCAGGTAATTATTTAGGCACTGCCGGTTACGACGATGGCGCATGGGGTAAGCAATTGTTGTGGGCTGTTTATCGCCTTCACTTTGGCGACTTTGCAGGAATACCGAGTAAAGTACTGTATTTTGTTTTGGGTATCATGCTAACCATGCTGTGCGTATCGGGAATGGAAGTGTGGTTATCTAAAAAAGCGCATCCTGTGTTGGCCACGCGTTTGTGGTATTGCACGGTATGGGGCAGTGTGAGTGCATTGGCGTTCACGGCAATAGCAGATATGTTCTTTTCAGGTTCGTTAATTGCAGTATTCTGGGGACTAATGGTGTTAAATGTAGCACTTACGGTGGCCATAAAGCGGCTTACCAAACCAGTGTGGCTGATAATTTCAGGTATCAGTGTGTTATTGCTTCTATTTATTTATAGCGCTGTGAACGGAGAACATGCACTTTCGGTGGCATCGTTGCAATTAAACATACCCATGCTGATTTATGTTGTATGGAGTATTTTACGAGGTAACACTTTACTTAAGCGTGAAACTCTAATGTCGGATTTTCAAAAAGAAAATCAAACAACAACGCACAATATAGATGGTAATGGCGACAAGAGCGCATCAGTATCGACTGAAACGCAATCGCCCATGGCTTAATACACTGTACAAACACGACTGCATTGGTAGCGTTAACTAATACAGCGTGGCTTTTACTTAGGTTAAATAACCAAAATGTGAAAGCCGCGCTGTATTGTGTCTACATTTCGTTTCTTTTATCTTTATCTCCACTTCCGCCTCCATCTCCATCTCCATCTCTACAGTCATCTTTGACTTAGCCTTAACGCGATCACTTGTTCTTTTTATTAAACATCCATTTACCTACTTAGTGGGCATTGATTGGTCGTGTTTTAACTGCCTATAGCTTTCAACCATATTGAATAATCACCAATCTGAATTTAACCCCAGGTTGGGAACATGCTATTGCTACAGTTATACATTTTCAGATGGAATTAATAAGGGTAGTGCATGCGAATTTTAGTCATAAGTGCTTTGATAGCCGTGATGGGGTATTTACTACTTTGGCCTGTACCGGTTGAACCGGACGCATGGAATGCCCCACAAGACAAAGGCTATAGCGGCGTTCATCACGTCAACGATAAGCTATCCTTCGCCCATGCTATAGCCCTGAGCGAATCAACAGCCCTGAGCGAATCAACAGCCCTGAGCAATAAAGAAGCCACCACAATAAAAAGAGAATACGGCCCAGAAGATTTTGCTCTGCGAAGTGATGGTACTATCGCCACGGCCACGCATTATGGCACTATCATGCTATTAGCACCCAACGATACCCACTTTACACCTTGGGTTAACACGGGCGGGAGGCCGCTTGGGTTGGAGTTCGATGCCAGCGATAATCTTATTGTGGCAGATGCTTATCTGGGGTTACTTTCTATTTCGCCATCAGGTGACATTACCTTGCTAACTGATACTGTTGATGGCACGCCCATAGTGTACGCTGACGATGTAGATGTGGCAGAAAATGGCATGATATATTTTTCTGACGCCACCACTAAATTTAGTGCAAAAACCTATGGCGGAACACTTAGCGGCAGCTTGTTAGAAATTTTAGAGCACAAAGGTAATGGCCGATTACTCGCGTACAATCCAAATACCAACGTCACTACTGTTTTAATGGATGGGTTAGTCTTTGCCAATGGGGTTGCTATCAGCCATAACCAGCAGTATGTTTTGGTGAACGAAACAGGTAGCTACCGAGTGTTACGTTACTTCATTGCTGGGCCCAAAACAGGTTTGGTGGATGTGTTTATCGATAACTTACCCGGCTTTCCCGATAATATTGCCACAGCACCCGACGGTGGCTACTGGGTAGGGTTTGCTTCACCGCGTTCCGCCTCGTTAGACGATTTATCAAACTCTCCTTTTTTGCGTAAAATAGTACAGCGCTTGCCTGCATCATTGCGCCCCAAAGCAAAAGCCTACGGCCATGTAATAAAATTAAATAAACAAGGCAAGGTGACAAATGACTTACAAGATCCAAGTGGAAATTATCCACTGACAACAGGGGTGTTAGAAACGGCAGATATGCTATACATTAGCAGCCTAACAGCGTCGTATGTGGCGGTGGTTGAAAAAGCAAATTTACCAAAGGGAGAGGATGAATGAAGCGTAATTTACCTATAATGCTAACTGTTATTTTAGGTGTTTTTGGCAGTTTTTCTATTGCTTATGCCCCAGATACTTTTGCGGTTAATAAGAATGACACTGGCAAAGTGATTTCTGGCGACAGTTTCAAAACACAAGTGATCCCACAGGCCAAAGCAGCCATTGATGAAGGCGAGGGCTGGATATTCTATAGCTACCACAATGATGAAACCTTTGGTACTAGCCAATCATTAGCGGGTATGGCAGTTATTAAGCCCGGTGTAGAAATACACCCACCTCACGAACATAGTGACGAAGAGTTTCTATTGGTGACTCAGGGAAGTGGGGAGTGGAGCGTTGAAGGTGAAGTGTTTAAGGCTAATACCGGCGACATGCTATACGCAGCCCCTTGGGATGAACACGGGGTGAAAAATACCGGTGATATCGATTTAGTGTTTGTGGTATTTAAGTGGCACAGCAAAGGTATTGCTGTGCCTCCAAAAAGTGCTTACAAAAAATAACTATCAAATCGTTAGTATAAAGCGATAGGGGAAACTAGCGTTTTGCTGTTGGTTTCCCTTTTCGTTGTGAACTTGGCGTATTTTGCCCACGATTTTGTTCACCGTTTTTACCGGTGTTTTTGCCTCGGGCTTTACGTTGAAAACTTGGCGGTAAGCCAGTATGTTTCGTTAACCCTCGCTCGCCATTTCTTCCTTTCGCCGCTTTTTTGCGTTTCTCATCTGCGGTTTCCGGCGGCACCAAGTGCTGTGCACCACGGCCTATTAAATCTTCACGGCCCATACGCTTTAGGGCTTCACGAATTTGCGCGAAGTTCTTAGGATCGTGATAGCGCAGCATAGCTTTGTGCAAGCGTCGGTGTATTTCACCCTTAGCCGAAGGCACATCTTCACTGTCTTTTGTTACCTTGCGAAGTGAATTTACTTCGGTGTGGTACATAGTCGTTGCTGTGGCCATTGGTGAAGGATAGAAGTTCTGCACTTGATCGAGCTTAAACTTATTCTCTTTCAGCCAAATCGCCAAGTTCAACATATCGTCGTCTGTGGTGCCTGGGTGCGAGGCAATAAAGTACGGAATAAGGTATTGTTTCTTACCCGCTTCTTGCGAATATTTGTCAAACAACTCTTTAAAGCGGTAATAGCTTCCCATGCCCGGCTTCATCATTTTCGATAACGGGCCGTCTTCGGTGTGCTCTGGGGCTATCTTCAAATAACCGCCAACGTGATGTAGCGCTAACTCTTTTACGTACTCAGGATCTTCTACCGCCAAGTCGTAACGAACACCAGAAGCGATAAGCACTTTCTTCACGCCGGGTAATTCACGAGCACGACGGTACAAATCGATAGTTGGTTTATGGTCGGTATCCATATGTGCACAAATGCTTGGGTATACACAAGATGGACGACGACACGTAGCTTCGGCTTTAGGGCTCTTACAGCGCAAACGGTACATGTTTGCGGTAGGGCCACCTAAATCTGAAATAACACCGGTAAACCCAGGTACGGTATCGCGAATTTCTTCAATTTCACGAATAATCGAGTCTTCAGAGCGGCTTTGAATAATTCGCCCTTCATGCTCTGTAATAGAACAGAAAGTACAACCGCCGTAACACCCGCGCATAATATTGATACTGAACTTAATCATATCGTAAGCGGGTATAGTGGCATCGCCATACACAGGGTGGGGCACACGCTGATAAGGAAGGTCGAATACTGCATCCATTTCCTCTGTTTCCAAAGGCATGGCGGGTGGGTTTATCCAAATATGTCTGTCGCCATGGCGCTGCATTAATGCACGAGCACAACCAGGGTTGGTTTCTTGGTGTAAAATACGTGACGTGTGGGCATACAAGACTTTGTTATCTTTTACTGTTTCGTACGCAGGTAGCTTAACGTATACATTTTCCCAAGGCTTGCGGCGTTCCGGAGGCTGTATCACGACGGGCGCGGCTTCAGGCGCTTCGCTGTTTGCATTATCTTTATCTTGCGAGTCGCACTCAGGCTCCATTTGATAAGGGCTTGAGATAGGCTCGATTTTACCGGGGCGATCTAACGAGGTTGAATCAACCCCTTGCCACTCAGGTAGTGCTTCTTTCACGATAATAGCGGTGCCGCGTATATCGCGCATTTCATCAATAGTTTCACCCGCCGCTAAGCGGTGGGTAACTTCAACTAATGGGCGCTCGGCATTGCCGAAAAAGAGCATGTCAGCTTTGGAGTCGAACAATACAGAACGACGTACTTTTTCGCTCCAATAATCGTAATGGGCGATACGGCGTAAGCTAGCTTCAATACCGCCGGCAATAACAGGCGTGCCCTTAAACGCTTCACGGCATCGTTGTGCGTATACGGTAACCGCGCGATCTGGGCGTTTGCCGCCAACATTACCTGCGGTATAGGCGTCATCGTGACGAAGTTTTTTATCTGCCGTATAGCGGTTGATCATGGAATCCATGTTACCCGCTGTAACACCGAAGTATAAATTTGGCTTACCAAGGGTCATGAAGGCGTCTTTGCTCGTCCAATCGGGCTGAGAAATGATACCTACACGAAAACCGTGGGCTTCAAGTACACGGCCAATAACTGCCATACCAAAGCTTGGGTGATCTACGTACGCATCACCCGTCACTAAGATAACGTCACAGCTGTCCCATCCTAGGGCATCCATTTCCTCTTTAGACATGGGAAGAAACGGCGCAGTACCAAGGCAGTGCGGCCAATATTTAGGATAAGAAAATAGACCGCGATCGGCCTTAATGGTGGCTTGCATAAGATTCACATATAGCAGAGAAAAAAAGAATTAAGTAGGTCAGTACATCATCGTTCATATTGCTAATCGCAAATACAAAACTGCCAAGAGCCATAAATAGCCAAGAGCCAGAATAAATAGCCATAGGCGAGTATGAAATTGCTTAAAGCGAATATAAACATTGTAGACCGAACACCTATTATACCAGTACTCAGCAACCAAGGTATAGCGCTGTCGTTAAATTCACCGCCTTTGTTATACTGCATTGCTATATCAATTACGATAATAACGAGAAAATGTATGGCTTACTGGTTATTTAAGACAGAACCCGATGCATTCAGCATTGATGATTTAAATTCACGGCCTGACCAAACAGAACCTTGGGACGGGGTGCGTAACTACCAAGCAAGAAACTTTTTGCGCGATAAGGTCGCCGTTGGCGATCAGGTTTTCATCTATCATTCGAGTTGCAAAATAGTCGGTATCGCCGGGGTAGCAGAAGTAGTAAAGGCAGGTTCCCCAGATGAAACCCAGTTCAACCCTGAATCCAATTACTACGACCCCAAATCTACGCGTGAAAATCCGCGGTGGTTTCGGGTCGATGTAAAGTTTGTTGAAAAGTTTGAAAGTGTATTGCCGCTATCTGTTATTAAGGCAATGCCTAACATTACAGAAATAGGTTTGGTTAAAAAGGGCGGTAGGTTATCGATAATGCCGGTGGAAGAAACAGAATGGCAGCAGCTTTATACTACTGCCAAAATGAACTAAACCTGCTATATATAAGTAAATATTTATCTAAGATTTTATCTAAGATACCGGCGGCGTTTAAGCTGCTGGATATACTCTATTTGCCTAACGCAAAACGAGTATCTGCATCTCTTAATAAATAAAGGGCAAAACACGCCGCCCACATTGGCCATGCAGCGAAAAACAACATGTTGTTGAAGGCATCAAAGTATTGCGGAAATGACGACAAGGTTGACCCGCCGTGAAGTAAGAAAATTAAACCGTAGGTGTAACGCTTTGCGATACCGGCAACGAAAGCAAGAACCAGTGCCAACTGAAATGCACCTAAAATGTATACGGCTGTTTCTGGTACGCCACCAATTGAATAAAAATGTTCAAATATCTTTGCGCTATGTACAGGGTTAACGAATTTGTCTAATGTCCACACGAACATAACAATGAAAACAGAAACACGAAGGGCGAGTAGAGACCAACTGAGGCGATGGGAAATATCAGTGGTTTGATAATCATTGAGCCTCCTCCCTATAAGCATAAACTGAGTTTATCCT